>DATHRP010000782.1:0-7920 GCA_035465195.1 Afifellaceae bacterium
GGTGCTGCTCGCCGGCATCGGCCTGATCACATATGACACGCTGTGGAGCGGGCTCCTGCCGGCGATGCTGTTTCTCGGTCTCAACGCGGTCGAGGCCAACGTGGTCACGCCGAGCATCGTCGGGCGCACGTTCACCATACAGCCGCTCGCCGTCTTCGTGTCGCTGGCTTTCTGGGCATGGCTCTGGGGTTTCATCGGTGCCCTGATCGCGGTCCCGATGCTTCTGGTCTTCCAGGTCGCCCTCCTTCGGCTTGCCGCGCCGGCCAAGGTGCGTCCGCCGGCCTGGTCCCGTTAGCGCAACCGCCGGCGCGCGGTCTCGATCGACCGCATCAGGTCTTCCACGGCCGAGGGCTCCGGGCCGGGATCGGCGGACGAAGCGGCTTCGACATCCTTTTCCCACTGGTCGAGCACCGCCAGCTTTTCCTCATCGCTCAGGTGCTTCGCCGCCAGAAGATGCTCCGGCGACACGAAATCGCCGGAGAGCACGAGGCCGCTGTGCGCGGCCTCTGCCGAGCCGCGCACGATGTCGTTGTCGCCCCTATCGCTCGTGTCCATCCCGAATCTCCCCGCCGCGCAGTTCGCGGATGCATGTGTCGACGTCCTGGACGATGGACGGCTGTTCGCCGCCTGTCATGCCCTCCCCGGAGGCGCGGACCAGCGCCAGTTCGTTCTGTCGCCAGCGGTTGAGCAGTTCGAGCTTCTGCTGCTCGCTGAGGCCGTTCGCCGATACGACTTCCTGCGGATGAGAGAATGCGGATTTCGGATCCGCGATGGCCCGGTCGTAGAGAGCCCCCGGCACGCGATCGATCATTGTCTCCTCCTTGTCGGATTGGAAATTGCGCATATGAAGTGTCCCGGTGGCTGGCCGGAGCCCCGCCACGGGCAGGGTTTCGGACGGACGGGAACTGCCTCATTGCCAGACGACAACGCGGCGGGGCTGCGATCGTTCCGGAGATGTGGCGCGGCGCGCCGGCCTGCCGATCACAAAAGTGTCAGCGGCGGCAGAGTGCGGATTGGGGCAGCACGAAGAGCGAGGTGTCCGGCGGCACGGTGTGCCGAGGCGAAATCAGCCCGGCGGCCGGGCAGGGTCCGATCAGTTCGTGACCAGCGGTTCGTCCTTGCCGGCGTCGAGCTGAAGCAGCACGTGAATGTTGCGGCGATTGTTGGTGAGATCGGCGATCGTGTATTCGTCGAGCACGGCGAAGAAGCCGTCGAGGGCACGGCTCAGCGCCTCGTTGAATCCGCAGCTGGTGACCAGCGGGCAGTCGGACGGTCCGCCGTCGAAGCATTCCGCCAGCGCGAAATTGTCCTCTACCGCGCGGATGACGGCGCCGAGGCGGATTTCCTCCGGCGGCACCGCCAGCCTGATTCCGCCGGCGCGGCCGCGCACCGTCTCCAGGAATCCGGATCCGTTCAGCGCCTGCAGGATCTTGAACAGGAAGGCCTCCGAAATGCCGTAGAACTCGGCGATATCGGCAACCCTGCTGAGATCCTTGCTGGCCGCGCAGTACATCAGGATGCGTACGGCGTAATTTGTCTGGCGTGTCAGGCGCATAACGGGGACTAGATAGTACAGTTCTGCCGCAATTGGTAGGCGGATCGACAGTCCGGCCGGATGTTAACGGATTGTTGAAGCGGCCGCCCGGCGGTTCGCTTGCCGTCCACGATTTGTTAGTGTCTGTGGCGATAATGGCGGCCCAGATGAGAAAAGGCGAAAATCGTGACGATCCGGGTGCATGAGGGCGATCTGCCCGATCTTTCCAGCTACAGCGACAGCGTTGCCGTCGATACCGAGACGATGGGCCTGAAACCCCATCGCGACCGGCTGTGTGTCATCCAGCTTTCTCCCGGCGACGGAACCGTGGATATCGTCCGGATCGCGAAGGGCCAAACCGACGCGCCGGTGCTGAAGCAGTTGCTGGCCGATCCGGCGGTCCTCAAGCTGTTCCATTTCGGCCGCTTCGACATCGCCGTGCTGGAGAACGCCTTCGGCATCGAGGTCGAACCGGTCTGGTGCACCAAGATCGCCTCGCGCCTGGTGCGCACCTATACGGACAGGCATGGCCTGAAGGACCTGGTGCGGGAATGCCTCGGCATCGAGCTTTCCAAGGTCCAGCAGTCTTCCGATTGGGGCGCGGCCGAACTGAGCCAGGACCAGCTCGACTATGCCGCATCCGACGTCCTGCACCTGCACGCCCTGAAGGACGTGCTGAGCGAGCGGCTGCAACGCGAGAACCGTCTCGACGTCGCCGAGGCCTGCTTCCGCTTTCTTCCCGTTCGCGCGCGGCTCGACCTGATGGGCTGGGACGACACCGATATTTTCGCCCATTCTTGATTTCGCCTTTAACGGTGTCCACATAACGGCTTTTGAGCTATACCCCTGCGATAAGGGGAGTGGCGAATCCGGCCCGCATTCCGGGGCAGAGTGACAACGGCACGCCGCGGCAGGCGGGCGCAGAACAGGCAGACGTTTCGTTGACGATCGCGGACGAACCATATCCGGGCAGCCCCGACCGGGGCGGCCACGAGCACTCCGCATTGCAGTGGATCGACGACCGATCCGTCCGCGACCGGGTCTACCGGACTGCGCGGCGTCATTCGCTGATGGTCAAGGGCCTGCGCTGGCTGCTGCCGGCCTGCGGCGTCGTCTCGCTGGCCGCGCTCTCGCTCGCCTCCTGGGTCGCCGCGCCCGCGCCCTACGAGATCACTGTCGCCGACAAGTACGTCTCCTTCGACGGAATCGTCATGGAGCGGCCAACGCTGACCGGCTACGACAAGCAGAATCGCCGCTACCGGGTATCGGCCGACAGGGCGGTGCAGAAGATCACCAATCCCAACGAAGTGCGCCTGAACGACATATCGGCGGAGGTCACGCTGCCCGACAAGGGTTCGGCGACGATCACCGCCGGCGGCGGCGATTACGACAACAGCAGCGCGTTGCTCAGGCTGATCGGCGGGATCAGGGTCGAATCTTCGCTCGGCTACCATGTCAGCCTGAAGAATGCCGACATCGACCTGGAGGCCGGTACGCTTGTGACGGACAACCCGGTCACCATCCGCTACCAGGACAGCGAGATCACCGGCGACAGCATGTCGGTCCGTGACGGCGGCAAGGTAATCGTGCTGGAGGGCCGGGTCGAATCGAGTCTGATGCCGCCCAAGCGGGAGCGGCAGGACAAGCAGCCGGCCGCGGCAGGCGGTGGGGCGGACTCCGCGCCGGGTTCCATCAACGATCTCATACAGCGAGCCAACCAATGAGAATTCACGACTTGCGGGCCGCTCTGGCCGGACTGGCACTGGCCCTGACGGCGGTCTTTCCGGCTGCCGCCCAGGACGCCAGCGAAGCCTTTCGCGGCTTTTCCTCGGCCTCCAACGATCCGATCCAGATAGAGGCCGACCGGCTCGAGGTGCGCGACGAGGAGAAGCTCGCCATCTACCAGGGCAATGTCCGCGTGCGCCAGGGCGATACGCTGTTGAAGACAGCGGAGCTGCGGATTCACTATACCGGCGAGGCGGCCGGCAGTGCGCCGGGCTCCGGCGTCGAGCGCATCGAGACCGCCGGAGCCGTGACCGTTCAGTCCGGCAACCAGACCGCCAAGGGCGACAGGGCGGTCTTCGAGATGGCCAAGGACCTCGTGACGATGACCGGCAATGTGGTGCTGACGGAGGGCGACAATGTCGTGCGCGGCGACAAGCTTGTCGTCGACCTGAAAGCCAAGAAAGCCAGGATGGTCAGCGCGTCGTCCTCCGGATCGGGCCGGGTCCAGACGATCATCAACCCGAACCAGAAGCGCAACTGATTGTCGCCCTGTGCCGGAAAGCGTTAACCTTGGGCTGGCAGGATAGCCACGATCCGTGGCGGTTCGTCCGCCGCCAGTCCGGCTGAACGGAATTCACGCTTGCACCGCAACCGAAAATCACCGGATGACGACCATGGCCGCTGGATCGCCGGCGAGCATGCGCCGGCCGACGATGCCTACATGACGGACCGCCGGCTGTATCCGGACGATCTGGAACAACCGTTCGACGAGCCATACGAACCCGAGCTCGGCGAAGGCTGGCTGGTCGCACGCGGCCTGCGCCGGGCCTTCAAGGGCAGGACGGTCGTCCAGGACGTTTCGCTGGCCGTGAGCCGCGGCGAGGCGATCGGACTGCTCGGTCCCAATGGCGCGGGCAAGACGACGGTCTTCTACATGATTACAGGGCTGATCCGGCCCGATGCCGGCCGCATAGAGCTCGACGGCCACGACGTCACCGCGCTGCCGATGTACCAGCGCGCAAGGCTCGGCGTCGGCTACCTGCCGCAGGAGGCGTCGATCTTCCGCGGCCTCAATGTCGAGGACAATATCCGGGCGGTGCTGGAGATCGTCGAGCCGAACCGCAAGAAGCGCAAGCAGGAGCTCGACGCCCTGCTCGAGGAATTCCACATCACCCATTTGCGCAAGTCGCCGTCGATCGCGCTGTCCGGCGGCGAGCGCCGGCGCTGCGAGATCGCCCGCGCGCTGGCCAGCCGCCCGGCCTTCATGCTGCTCGACGAGCCGTTCGCGGGCATCGATCCGATCGCCGTCGGCGACATCCAGGCTCTTGTGCGTCACCTGACGAAGCGCGGCATCGGCGTGCTGATCACCGACCACAATGTGCGCGAGACGCTCGGACTGATCGACCGCGCCTATATCATCCATTCCGGCAGGGTGCTGACCGAGGGCCGGCCGGAGGATATCGTCAACAATCCGGAAGTCCGGCGCGTCTATCTCGGCGAGCAGTTCCGCCTGTAGGAACTTTGCCGCCGAGCCGGCGATTAACCCTGTTCCTCAACTGCGCCGAGGTGCCGCGTGCTGACCCGCGGCAAAAAACTTCACCTTCCGCCGCGTTTTATGCAAGAGTTGGGCCAATCGGGCAGGGCCCGGCCGGGAATCGTCGGGCAATCGGCCTGGCAGACGGCCGGATTTGCGTAAAGGCGTAGGGAAGACAGCGGCATGGCTTTGACGGCAAAGCTCCAGGTCAGGCAGCAGCAATCGCTGACCATGACGCCGCAGCTGATGCAGGCCATTCGTCTGCTGCAGATGTCGGCCGTCGAGCTTGACCGCTTCGTCGAAGAGGAACTGAACAGCAATCCGCTGCTGGCGCGGTCAGACGAGCGCGCGCCGGAAGACGTCTCCGACCCCGCCGGACCGGACGACGGGGTTGCATCCGGGGCCGAGCCGCCGGACTTGGCGGATGTGTCCGACATCATGGGTTCCGAGCGCCCGCGCGGCTCCGCCGATCTCGACGTGCCGGAGGCCTTTGCCAACCCCGACGCCGACGCCGCGGGCCGCGATCCGCTGCCCTACCGCGCCGCCGCGACCACCTGGTCCGGGCAGGGCGAGTTCACGCCGGATCTGGAGGCGACGCTGAGCGAGCGGCCGAGCCTGACTGCGTTCATCGAAAACCAGATCAACGCCCGCATCGGCGACCAGGTCGATCGGGCGATCGCGCTGGCGCTGCTGTCGCATCTCGACGCCGCTGGCTATCTGACGGTGCCGCTGGTGGAAGTGGCGGAGGCGCTTTCGGTGCCGGAAAGCCGCGTCGAGGTCGTGCTCGGCCTTTGCCAGACTGTCGAGCCCACCGGCGTGTTCGCCCGTTCGCTCGGCGAATGCCTGGCGTTGCAGCTTGCCGAGCGCAACCGTCTGGACCCGGCCATCCAGGTGATGCTCGACAATCTGCACATGCTGGCGAACGGCAGCCACACGGCGCTGCAGCGGCTGTGCAATGTCTCGGCCGAGGATTTCGCCGAAATGCTTGCCGAGATCAAGGCGCTGGACCCCAAACCCGGCCTTGCCTACACCCACGAGCCCGTCGCGCTCGCCATCGCCGACATCATCGTTCGCGAACGCGCCGACGGCGGCTGGGCGGTGGAGCTCAACGACGAGGTGTTGCCGCGCGTCCTCGTCGACCGCAGATACCATGCCGAACTCACAGGGCACGGCGGTGCCCAAGACCTCAAGTTCATCGCCGACTGCATGCAGCAAGCCAGCTGGCTGGAAAAGAGCCTCGATCAGCGGGCGCGCACGATTCTCAAGGTCGCCACCGAGATCGTCGCCCAGCAGGACGCGTTCCTGCGCCATGGCGTTGTCCGCCTCAGGCCGCTCAACCTTCGTGCCGTCGCCGATGCCATCGGCGTGCACGAATCGACCGTCAGCCGCGCCACCGCAAACAAGTATATGGCGACGCCGCGCGGGCTGTTCGAACTGAAGTTCTTCTTTTCAACCGCGATCGCCTCCAACGCCGACGAGGCGGGCCATTCGGCCGAGGCCGTCAAGCACCGGATCCGCAAGCTTGTCGACGCCGAGGCACCCGATGCCATCCTCTCCGACGACGCGATCGTCGACCTGCTCGGGCGCGAGGGAATCGTCATCGCCAGGCGGACCGTCGCCAAGTACCGGGATATCCTGAAGATACCCTCGTCGGTTCAGCGCCGCCGCCAGAAACGCCCTGTGCCGGTGCACTAGGGCCCCTGGAAACGTCCGCTGGCCGGTGTCCACAGACCGTTTCGCCTCCATTGACTTGGCCGGTCGCGCCCCTTAAACGTCCGCTCGCATCATTCGTCGCCGGCCTGTCGCATGTACAGCCATGGTGATATGGGGCGGATGAGAGAATTACTGGACGATCATCAATATGGTACTGAAGATATCCGGCAAGAATGTCGATATCGGCGAGGTGCTACGCTCTCGCGCCGAAACGACTATCGACGGGGCCGTCGCCAAGTTCTTCGACGGCGGTTATTCCGGCCACGTGACCGTTTCGCGGACGGGGCGGACATTCCATACGGAATGCTCGATCCACCTCGATACCGGGATGGTTTTCGAGGCGAGCGGCAACGATATCGACGCCTATTCCAGCTTCGACAAGGCCGCAGAGCGGCTGGAAAAGCGGCTGAGGCGCTACAAGAGGCGTCTGAAGGACCACAAGAAGCATCCCACCAGGGAGGAACGCGAAGCCGCGTCGTTCGTCATCGAGGCGCCGGACGAGGATGCGGAAGTCGCCGACGACTGGGCTCCGGCCATCATCGCCGAGACCCGCGCGCCGATCGCGACAATGTCGGTCTCCAATGCCGTCATGGAACTTGATATGACGGATGCACCGGTTGTAGTGTTCCGCAACACAAGCCACGGCGGAATCAATGTCGTATACCGACGTGCGGATGGCCATTTTGGCTGGGTCGATCCGACGCTCGCCGAAGCATCCCGCTAGCCGTTACCGGCTCACAAACCCATGGCCCCCGGAGACAAGCGCCCGGAAACAATCGAAAGCGAGTCCAATGGACCTGAGTGATTTGATTGCCGAAGAAGCCGTCATGCCCGCCCTCAAGGCGCAGAGCAAGAAGCAGGTGCTTCAGGAAATGTGCGGCAGGGCCTCGCGCATCACCGGGCTTTCGGAGAGGGAGATCTTCGATACCATCCTGCAGCGCGAGAAGCTGGGTTCCACCGGTGTCGGCAACGGCGTGGCCATCCCGCACGGCAAGCTGCGCTCCATCGACAAGATCGTCGGCGTCTTCGCCCGGCTGGCCAAGCCCGTCGACTTCGACGCGCTCGACGACCAGCCGGTCGATCTCGTTTTCCTGCTGCTCGCGCCGGAAGGTGCCGGGGCGGACCATCTGAAGGCGCTGGCGCGGATCGCCCGCCTGATGCGCGACGGGCAGGTAGCGGAAAAAATGCGCGCCAGCGACACCGCCGACGCGCTCTACGCACTCCTGGTCAATTCGTCCGATCCCTCGCACGCCGCCGCCTGAGGCGGATCGTGCCGCATCCGGTCAGTGAACGCTGACCGTCTCCAGCTCGTTTTCGTGGGCCTTGGCGATCGCCGCCGAACGTGAGTCGGCGACCAGGATAGGCGTCCCGTCGGCATTGAGAAGGGCCCATAGCTTCATGCCCGGCTGCAGTT
>DATHRP010000783.1:0-5043 GCA_035465195.1 Afifellaceae bacterium
TCGGGCAGGCCCGCCATTTTCATCGGAAAGGCGATGTTCTTGCGCACGGTCATGTGCGGATAGAGCGCGTAGGACTGGAACACCATGGCCAGGCCGCGCTTGGCCGGCGGCAACTGGGTGGCGTCCTGCCCATCGATCGATATCTTGCCCGACGTGACGTCTTCGAGCCCGGCGATCAGCCGCAGCAGAGTCGACTTGCCGCAGCCGGACGGGCCGACAAAAACGACGAATTCCCCGTCTTCGATCTTGAGGTCGAGCGGCGGAATGACCTCGACATCCCCGAATGTCTTGTGGACCTGCTCAAGCGTAATCTGTCCCATTGTCGCTCTCCCCCTATTTGACGGCGCCGAAGGTCAGGCCCCGGACGAGTTGCTTCTGGCTGAACCAGCCGAGTATCAGGATCGGCGCGATCGCCATGGTCGATGCCGCCGAAAGCTTTGCGTAGAAGAGACCCTCGGGGCTCGAATAGCTGGCGATGAACGCCGTGAGCGGCGCGGCGTTGGCGGCCGTCAGGTTCAGCGTCCAGAACGCCTCGTTCCAGGCCAGGATGATATTGAGCAGAAGCGTCGATGCGATGCCGGGTACGGCCATCGGCGTCAGGACGTAGAGGATCTCCGATTTCAGGCTGGCGCCGTCCATCCGCGCGGCTTCCAGGATGTCGACCGGGATCTCGCGGAAATAGGTGAACAGCATCCAGACGATGATCGGCAGATTGCTCAGCGTCAGCACGATCACCAGGCCGATACGCGTATCGAGCAGACCGGTGTCGCGGAAGATCAGGTAGATCGGCACCAGCACGCCGACGGGCGGCAGCATCTTGGTGGAGAGCATCCACATCAGAACGTCCTTGGTGCGCTTGGCCGGGACGAACGCCATCGACCATGCGGCCGGGATCGCGATCAGGAGGCCGATGATGGTGGAGCCGACAGAGATGATCACCGAATTGAAGAAGTGCCGGAAATAGTTCGAGCGCTCCTGGACGGTGACATAGTTTTCCAGCGTCCAGTCGAAGCTTACGAACAGCGGTGGATCGGCGATCGCCTGCGCCTCGGTCTTGAAGCTGGTCAGCACCGTCCAGAGGATCGGGAAGAAGATCATCAGACCGACGATCCAGGCGAAGATCGTGTTGATCGCCTTGCGTTGGGATGTCACCGCGCGTGCCATATCAGCCTCCCCTCAAATGTCCAGGTTCTTGCCGATCATCCGCATCAGGAAGATCGCGACGATGTTGGCGAGAATGATTGCGAACACACCGCCGGCCGAGCCCAGTCCGACATCGAACTGCAGCAGCGACTGCACGTAGATCAGGTAGGTCAGGTTCGTCGACGCGGTGCCCGGACCGCCACCGGTCGTCACCAGGATCTCGGCGAAGACGGAAAGCAGGAAGATGGTCTGGATCAGGATCACCACGGTGATGGCGCGCGCGAGGTGCGGCAGCATGATATAGAAGAAGCGGCTGAGCGCGCTCGCCCCGTCCATCTCCGCCGCTTCGAGTTGCTCGCTGTCGAGCGATTGCAGGGCCGTCAGCAGGATAAGCGTGGCGAACGGCAGCCATTGCCAGCTCACCATCAGGATGATGGAGGCAAGCGGCGCCTGGGCGAGAAAATCGAAGGGCTGCATGCCGAGCCCCTTGGCGATATGCGCGAACAGCCCGTTGACGGGGTTCATGAACATGTTCTTCCAGACCAGCGCCGAGACGGTCGGCATCACGAAGAACGGTGCGATCACCAGGATGCGGACAATGCCCTGGCCCCACATGGGCTGGTCGATGAGCAGGGCAAGCAGGATACCGCCGATGACGGTGATCAGCAGAACGCCGCCGACGAGGAGCATCGTGTTGAGGATCGCGGCATTGAAGGCCGGATCGGTGAAAAAGAACTCGTAGTTCTCCCAGCCGACGAACGGGTTGGCGCCCGGCATCAGCAGATTGTAGCGCAGGAACGAGAAGTAAAGGGTCAGACCGAGCGGGATCAGCATCCAGCCGAGCAGCAGTATCACTGCCGGCGAGATCATCAGACGTGCTGCGGCGCGGGAATGCTCTGTAGCCATGGCTTTCGTCCCTCACAGTGCAGCTGCGATGGCCGGCCGTAAGCCGCGGCCTCGCGCCGCGTTATGGAGAAAAGGGGCTGCCCGGAGGCAGCCCCACCCTTGGGAGGTTACTTGATGTAGCCTGCGCGGGTCATTTCGCGCGTTGCAAGCTGCTGAGCGTTGGACAATGCCTGGTCGGCACTGACCTGCCCGGCGAGTGCAGCCGAGAACTGCTGGCCAATGGCCGTCGCCATGCCCTGGAACTCCGGGATCGCCACGAACTGCACGCCGACATAAGGCACCGGATCGACGGTCGGATTGTTCGGGTCAGCCGAATTGATGCTCTCCAGCGTCATTTTGGCGAACGGAACTTTTTCATATTCCGGGTTCGCGTAGAGCGACTTGCGTGTGCCGGGCGGCACGTTGGCCCAACCTTCCTTGGAAGCGACCAGCGCCAGATAGTCTTTCGAAGTCGCCCAGGCGACGAACTTCTTGGCGGCATCTACCTTCTGCGAGCCGGCCGGGATCGCCAGGCTCCAGGCCCACAGCCAGTTGGCACGCTTGCCGAGGCCGTTGTCCGGCGCCAGCGCGAAACCGACCTTGTCGGCGACTGTGCTGTCATTGGGGTTGGTCACGAAGGACGCGGCGACAGTGGCGTCGATCCACATGCCGCACTTGCCCGACTGGAACAGCGCCAGGTTCTCATTGAAGCCGTTGGAGGACGCTCCCGGAGGGCCCGCATCCTTCATCAGGTCGAGATAGAAGGTCAGCGTGTTCTTCCACGGATCGGTGTTGAACTGCGGCTTCCAGTCCATGTCGAACCAGCGGGCGCCGAACGAATTGGACATCGCCGTCAGGAACGCGGCGTTTTCGCCCCAGCCGGCCTTGCCACGAAGGCAGATGCCGTAGATCTCGTTATCCTTGTCGGTCATCTTGCGGGCCGCTTCGGCGATGAAGTCCCAGGTCGGCGCCTCCGGCATCGTGAGACCGGCCTTCTCCATCAGGTCGGTGCGGTACATGACCATCGAGCTCTCGCCGTAGAACGGCGCGGCATATAGTTCGCCGTCGACCGTCAGGCCGCCGCGGATCGCCGGCAGCAGATCGTCGATGTCGTAGTCCGCCGGAAGATCGTTGAGCGAAACCAGCCATCCCTGCTTGCCCCAGATTGGCACTTCGTAGGTGCCGATCGTCATGACGTCATACTGGCCGCCCTTGGTGGCGATGTCCGTCGTGACGCGCTGACGCAGGACGTTCTCTTCCAGAGTCACCCATTCCAGCTCGATACCGGGATTCTTCGAGGTGAAGTCATCCGTCAGCTTCTGCATCCGGATCATGTCACCATTGTTGACGGTCGCGATCGTCAGCGTTTCCGCCAGTGCGCTACCCAGGATCAACGACAGCGCAGACGCGCCCAAAAGGGCACGAACGAAAATTTTCATCAGTTTCCTCCCAAATCCCAATTTTGGGCATTTGCTAATAGAACGGGCAATTATTCGCATCAAAGTTAACCACAGTCAACAGCAGGGTGCGACAATTCGTTCCCGCATTGCAGCATGGAGAGCGAATCTCGACGATATTCGGGCGAAAGGATGGAGGCTGGCTTGCCTGCTATTTGAGCAGCAGCTCGGCCGTGAACTCGTTGGTGATCAGCGCGTTGATCAGCCGGCCGCGCAATGCGCCGAGAATAGCCGGCACCTTGACCTCTCCGACGGCGATGCCGACCACCGGATTGACCGGATCGCGGACGAGCGGCGCGCTAGCCACCCTGTCGTTAATCAGGCCTTCGATCAGCACGCCGTCACGGTCGTAGATCCAGCTGGTGATCTCGCCGACCGCGCCGGCCTTTTCGAGGGCTCGGATGTCGTCGCGGCTGACGAAGCCGTCGACGAGCAACGGGGCGGTCGGACCCAGATTGCCGACACCGACGAACGTCGCGTCCGCCTGGTGGATGAGCTCCAGAATGTTGTGCACCGGTTCCTGGTTGTGAAGGATGCGCTTTTCCTCAGTCGACCGTGCGAACACCGGAAGTGGCATCGGATAATGGCGTGCATTCACCCGATCGGCCATCCGGATGACGACATTGTAGGCTGACGCTGAACCGTCCGACATCATGTTGCCGAGCAGCGAAACGATCCGGTGCTGCGGACAGTCCATCGGCGGCAATTGCTCGACGCAGGACCGGAGCGACCTGCCCGTGCCGATCGCCAGGATCTTCGGGTGGTGCGATTTCAGATGCCGTTCCATCTCCGCCGCGCCGGCCTGGGCGATACCCTTCATCGACGCCGGCGCGTCGGGATCGCTCGGGACCACTTCGCAGGTCAGCAGATCGAACCGTTCGCGAAGCTGGTGCCCGAGTTCCATGCAGCGGGCAATGGGATGGTCCAGCCGAACCTTGATCAGTTTCTCGCTGACAGCCAGCGACACGAGCCTTTGAGCAGACTGGCGCGAGACACCCAGCTTGCGGGCGATTTCGTCCTGGGTGTCGCCAGCCACATAGTATAGCCATCCGGCGCGCGCGGCGTCGTCTAGGCGACTGGTTTCGTTATCGTGTTTTCCGGACATGCTCAGCCCGATGGCTCCTGCCGTTTCGCCAGATCCGGCGCCATTTCAAAGAATTTCGTCCAATTGTCAAAAACCATGACCCCCGGAGGGACAACGGCAACGCCGAAATCACCGCCGCGCAGATGACTGGCCCCGACGAACCGCCAGACGTGCATTCCGGCCGCCTGCGCCGCCTGGATGCCGGGCATGCTGTCTTCGATGACCAGACACCGCGCAGGATCCGAATTCATCTGATTTGCCACGAACAGAAACAGATCCGGCGCCGGTTTGCCACGTGAAACCTGAGAGGCGGTAAACACCCGATCGCCAAAAAATCCGGCCAGTCCGGATATGTCCAGCGACATGGCGACGCGTTTCGGGCTGCTGCTTGTGGCGACGCAGGAGCGGACTGCGAGGTCGGAAAGCACCTGCTCGACACCGCTGACCGTGCGCAGCCCCGTCCTGAATGCGCTG
>DATHRP010000784.1:0-4835 GCA_035465195.1 Afifellaceae bacterium
TCTTCGTCGTGGTGGAGACCGGCGATCATCACGCGACGATCCTCGACGGCGACCGGTTCGAGCCATTGACCCGGTTCCCGACGCGCTACGCCCTGCATGGCGGGCCGAAGTTCACCCCCGACGGCCGCTATGTGTTTTTCATGTCTCGCGACGGCTGGGTGATGAAATACGATCTGTGGGCGCTCGCGGTGGTCGGCGAGGTTCGCGCCGGGATCAACTCACGCAACATCGCGATATCACGCGACGGCCTGCATCTGGCGGTCGCCAACTATCTGCCGCACAGCCTGGTCATCCTGAGCACGGCGGACCTCACCGTCGAGAAAGTCTTTCCCGTTGAGGACCGCAAGGGAACCAGTTCCCGGGTATCGGCCGTCTACCAGGCGCCGCAGCGCGACAGCTTCATCGCCGCGTTGAAGGACGTTCCGGAGATCTGGGAAATCGCAACCGACCCGGATGCACCGCCGGTTTATGCCGGCCTCGTCCATTCGCACGAGGAGGGGATGGTGGAAGGCCTCGTCTCGTCGAGCGGCCTCTTCGCCCTCCGCCGCATCGAAACGCCGGAACCGATCGACGATTTTTTCTTCGATCCGGACTACCGAAACCTGATCGGATCAGCCCGCGACGGCCGTTCCGCGATCGTCGTCAATCTCAATGTCGGCCGGGATATCGCCCGCATCGACATACCCGGATTGCCGCATCTGGGGTCCGGCATCGCCTGGCCGTATCAAGGCCGGACGGTGATGGCGACGCCGCACCTGAAGGAAGGCCGGATCACCATCATCGACCTTCGCGACTGGTCGGTTGTGAAGACCATAGAGACGAAGGGCCCCGGGTTCTTTCTCAGAAGCCACGAGAACACGCCCTATGCCTGGGCGGACGTGTTCTTCGGCCCGAACCGCGACCTGATGCACGTCATCGACAAGAATTCCCTGGAGATCGTCAGGACCCTGCGTCCCGCGCCCGGCAAGACGGTCGCCCATGTCGAGTTCGACCGGAACGGCAGCCACGCCCTCGTATCGGTCTGGGAGAACGACGGCGCCGTCATCGTCTATGACGCTGCCACCCTGGAAGAGATCAAGCGCATCCCCATGTCAAAACCGTCAGGCAAGTACAATGTCTGGAACAAGATCACATTCGAACAGGGCACCAGCCACTGAACTTCGACCGGGAAGGTCCCTGCTTATTGTTGCGCACGGGGAGTGCGGCGGCATCAGGGATGATCGTCTGGTCTATCGCCTGGCCGATCGCGTGCGCGGCTGGCCGGAATTCGGGAGCATCGGTGCCTGTTTCATAAGAGGCGTGCCGTCCATCAAGGATATCGCGCAGAGCCTGCCGACGGGACCGACCATTGTCTATCCGCTTTTCATGAGCGACGGCTATTACGTCAAGCGGGCGATTCCGGATAGCTTGGGGTCCGGTACGGGGCAGGACGCCAGTGACCGGCGGAAGATCTCGATCATGCGGCCGATCGGACTCAGCCCGAAATTGCCTCAGCTTGTCTCCGACATGGCTACAGCGGCGGCGCATGACGCCGGCATCCAATGCCGTGCGACTTGCCTGCTGCTGGCGGCTCACGGCTCGTCGAAAACCCCCGACTCCCGTAATGCGACACTGGCTGTCGCCTCGGCAATCAGGAACAGCGGCCGATTTGCGGGTGTCGAGGCCGGCTTCCTGGAGGAGGAACCATTTCTGAAGGACCAGCTTGCCTCGATCCCGGGGCCGCTGGTCGCCGTCGGGCTGTTCATCGGCGAAGGAATGCACGGCGGGGAAGACCTGCCGCAAGCCGTCGGGGAATGCGGGCGAGATGACGTTGTCCTCGCCAGGCCTTTGTCGCGCGAGCCGGCTTTGCTCGACCTGATCTGTGACGACCTGGCCGGCGGGACGCGAACTCTCGACGAAAATTCGGGGCAATGGCATGGGAGATTATGAAGTGTTTGCCGAGCGCGAACTTTCGAACAAGGGTACCGTCGCTTCAAAATGGACGTGGAGAGAGGCAGATCGCCATCGACTTCGCAGGAAAGCCTAAGGAATAGAGCCAATTCCAGGTCGTTGATTTCATGAAATTGACCGGACGGCAGTAAACCTCCATAGGCGTTGAGTACGAATGCCTCTTTCTCCGCCACGCTCCGCAGGACCGTGAAGTCGGCATTTCCCCTGTTTTTCCCTGTTTTTCAGTCGGATTTTTCCCTGTTCCGCAAATTCGACTTCCCGCCCCCTTACGCGGCAATTGGGATCTACAGCTATGTAATTCCACGGTTTTCCCGACGAGAATGTTGTCCGCCGCGGATCCGGATATTCCTGATTTCCCTGTTCTTTCCCTGTTCCTGCCCTGCAAACCGCGACCGGGGCGGGTCCGCACCGGCCTGCCTGCACCGCTTATACAAGGATCGATCCGTCGTCGTCGAAGACCAGCTTCGCCTCCACCTCCGCCCGCTGCGCGCCGATCCAGGTGACCGAACTGTCACCGCCGATATTCTAATCTCAGGGTTGCGCACGACCGCGGCGGTTTGTGGCAGAGCCATTGATATTAGTATGGCGCGGGCGGCGAATTCACGACTGGCTTTCGAGTGGGAATGCCGGCAGCCGCATACTGTTGATTGCCCGGGCGGGGTGCCTCGGCACGATTCTCCGCTGTCATCGCGGAGACGAGAAACGGTCGGGGAGTTGGTCCCGAAGTTCCTATCCGTGCATTGAAACCGCTTGCGCCGGACGAATACCCCATTCAAGCTACCATCTCAAAGAGGTCGGCCCAGGCTCCATTGCCCTTTCCACCGATGCACTGATAGACGCAAACCGGCTCAAGGTCTGGCTGCGCGGATTGCTTGGCGTAGGCGGCAATGGCATTCTGCGGAAAAGAGCGCCATCCGGGCCAAAGGGTCAGACCGCAAGCTTGTATTGCAGACTGTCCGGATGCTTATAGAAGGGGTTTCACCGCGCCGTGGGTCGAGGCAGAACCGCGCCGGAGCCGCCTCGTCTTCATCGGTCGCAACCTCGATACCGCCGCGCTTCGCAAGGGCTTCCTGGCCTGCCGCGCGGCCGTCACAACCTGACCGGAGGAAATGCCATGGCAGTCGTCGTCACCAACATCAAGCGCGCCGACCGCGCCGTGGCGGATGCCTTCGCGCAATATGGCGTCGCCACCGTTCACGAGGCGCAAGGCCGGACCGGCCTGATGGCCCAGCGCATCCGGCCGATCTACCGAGGCCCGGCAATCAGCGGCACCGCCGTGACCTGCACCCTGCCGCCCGGCGACAACTGGATGATCCATGTCGCCGCAGAGCAGGTCCAGAACGGCGACATTCTCGTTGCCGCACCGCTGGCCGAGGCCCATTCGGGCTATTTCGGCGACCTGCTCGGTGCCCTGTTCCGGGCGCGCGGCGCACGCGGCGTGATCATCGACGCGGGATGCCGGGATGTCACCGACCTGGAAAAGATCGGCTTCCCGGTCTGGTCGCGGTCGATCTGCGCCCACGGCACCGTCAAGGAGACCGTCGCGGACGTGAACATTCCCGTCTCCTGTGGCGACACGCTCGTCAATCCCGGCGACGTGGTCGTTGCCGACAATGACGGCGTTGTCGTGGTGCCGCGCCTCAAGGTGGCCGAGGTTCTGGAGAAAGCCGCCGCCCGGACCGCCCGCGAGGAAGAGATGCGGTCCCGCTACGGCTCAGGTGAACTCGGCATCGATATCAACAATATGCGTCCGAGACTGGCCGAAAAGGGTTTGGTCTATGTCGAGCAGTCGGAATACGAAGCCGAGTAGGGAGACAGAGGCGATGATCATCGACTGCCACGGACATTACACGACCGAGCCGCCGGCCTTCGTGGCATTTCGCAAGGCGCAGATCGCCCATTTCGACGATCCGTCGAAGCCGGCACCCGTCATGGCCGAGATCAGCGACGACGAGATCCGCGAGACCATCGCCAACAACCAGCTGCGCGCCCTGAAGGAGCGCGGTGCCGACATGACGATCTTCTCACCGCGCGCCTCCGGCATGGCCCACCATATCGGTGACGAAGCCGTGTCGAAGACCTGGACACGCATGTCGAACGACATGATCCATCGCATCACGCAGCTCTTTCCGGACAATTTCATCGGCGTCTGCCAGCTGCCGCAGTCGGTCGGCGTACCGATCGGGAACTGCATCGAGGAACTGGAGCGCTGCGTGCTGGAGCTGGGCTTCGTGGGCTGCAACCTGAACCCGGACCCGTCGGGCGGCAAGTGGTCCGGCCCGCCGCTGACCGACCGGAGCTGGTATCCGTTCTTCGAGAAGCTGGTCGAGCTCGAAGTGCCGGCGATGATCCACGTCTCCAGCAGCTGCAATCCGAACTTTCACGCCACCGGCGCCCATTATATCAATGCCGACACGACCGCATTCATGCAGTTCATCCAGGGTGACCTGTTCTCCGATTTCCCCGATCTGAAGCTGATCATCCCGCATGGCGGCGGCGCCGTGCCCTATCACTGGGGGCGCTATCGGGGCCTGGCCGACATGCTGCAGAAGCCGCACCTTCGCGATCACGTGATGCGCAACGTCCTTTTCGACACCTGCGTCTACCACCAAGCCGGCATCGACCTGCTGTTCCGCGTGATCGACATCGACAACATTTTGTTCGCCTCCGAGATGTTCGGCGCCGTCAAGGGCATCGACCCGGAAACCGGGCACAATTTCGACGATACGAAGCGCTACATCGACGCCCTCGACCTGTCGGACGCCGACCGCCACAAGGTCTTCGAGGGCAATGCCCGTCGGGTCTATCCCCGCCTGGATCGCGCCTTGAAGGAACGCGGACTGTAGGTCGTTCGCCACGTTCCAGCATATTTTCATGGGTCCGCC
>DATHRP010000785.1:0-2405 GCA_035465195.1 Afifellaceae bacterium
CGAGGACCAGTTCAAGCCGCTCCGGCTGATGAACGGCGTGTATCTGCAGCTGCACGCCTACATGCTGCGGGTCGCCATTCCCTATGGCACTCTGAACGGCCGGCAGATGCGCAAGCTGGCGCATATCGCTCGCGTCTATGACCGCGGCTATGGCCATTTCACGACGCGCCAGAACATTCAGTACAATTGGCCGGCGCTGGCCGATACGCCGAAGATCCTGGACGAGTTGGCCGATGTCGAGATGCATGCGATTCAGACCTCGGGCAACTGTATCCGCAACGTTACGGCCGACCATTTCTCCGGCGTCGCCGCCGACGAGGTGGCCGACCCACGCCCCTATGCCGAGATCCTCCGGCAATGGTCGTCGCTGCATCCGGAATTCTCGTTCCTGCCGCGCAAGTTCAAGATCGCGGTGACCGGCGCGGAGAAGGACAGGGCGGCAATTCAGGTGCACGATATCGGGCTGCACCTGAAGCGGAACGAAGCCGGCGAGCTCGGTCTCGCGGTCTATGTCGGGGGCGGTCAGGGCCGCACGCCGATGGTTGCCAAGAAGGTTCGGGACTTCCTGCCGGAGGCCGACCTGCTGAGCTACGTCACGGCGATCATGCGGGTCTACAATCTCTACGGACGGCGCGACAACAAGTACAAGGCACGCATCAAGATCCTTGTCCACGAAACCGGCATCGAGCAGCTCGCGCGCGATATCGAGGCCGAATGGCAAACGCTCAGGGACAGCGATCTAAGGCTGCCCGAGGACGATATTCGTGCCATCGAACGCTATTTCGCATTGCCGGAACTCGCGCCGCGGCCGGATGGCCTGTTCGCGCTCGCCATGCACAAGCAGGCCGATCCCGCGTTCCGCGCATGGGTGAACCGGAACGTCGCGCGGCACAAAAACGCCGATTACGGCATCGTCACGATCTCGCTGAAGCCGATCGGCGAAGTGCCCGGCGATGCCTCGGCCGAACAGATGGATGCCGTCGCCGATCTCGCCGAGCGCTACAGTCATGACGAGATTCGCGTCAGCCACGAGCAGAACCTCGTCCTGCCGCACGTCGCGCTGGCCGACCTCAAGGCCGTCCATGACGGACTGGTGGCGATCGGCCTGGCAACCGCCAATGCCGGGCTGGTCACCGATATCATCGCCTGCCCGGGGCTCGATTATTGCGCACTCGCCAATGCCCGCTCCATTCCGGTCGCGCAGCAGATCAGCGAACGCTTTTCGGCACAGGACCGGCAGGAGCAGATCGGCGAGCTCAAGATCAAGATCTCCGGCTGCATCAATGCCTGCGGACATCACCATGTCGGCGCGATCGGCATTCTCGGCGTGGAAAAGAAGGGCGAGGAGCTCTACCAGATCACGCTCGGTGGCTCGGCCGACGAGCTGACGACCATCGGCGAGATCACCGGGCGCGGGTTCGGGCCGGACGAGGTGGTCGATGCCGTGGAGACGATCGTCGACACCTATCTCGGCCTGCGGCTGAACGTGGACGAAGCCTTCCTCCAGGCCTATCGCCGGGTCGGCGCGCAGCCGTTCAAGGATGCGCTCTACGGAGATGTCCATGCGGCCGCCTGATCCCGACATAGCCGGTGCGGCGGAACGTGAGGCTACAGCCGAGGCGAGCGCGCTGCAGGCGCGCTATGGAAGGCTGGAGCCGGAACTTGTCGTCGAGCTCAGCGTCGACCGGCTGTTCGCCGAGGAGATCGCCGTTGTCTCGTCGTTCGGTGCGGAATCGGCGGTGCTCCTGCACATGATCTCGGAGATCGACCGGACATTGCCGGTGCAATTCCTCGACACCGGCAAGCACTTCTCCGGTACGCACACCTATCGCGAGGAACTGATCGATCGGCTCGGCCTCCTCGATGTACGCATCGTCAGGCCCGACCCGGCACTGCTCGGCAACTTCGATCCGGTTGGCATGCTGTTCTCCCAGAACCCCGACCGCTGCTGCCATGTCCGCAAGGTGGAGCCGATGGCGCGCGCCATTGCCCCGTTCCGGGCGTGGATGACCGGGCGCAAGCGTTACCAGGCCGCCAGCCGCGTTGCGCTGCCGGTTTTCGAATCCGTTGGCGCGCGAGTGCGGATAAATCCGCTGGCACGCTGGACGGCCCAGGATGTCGATATCTACAGGGCTGCTCACCTTCTGCCGCGTCATCCGCTTTTTTCCGCCGGCTACCGTTCGATCGGTTGCCAACCCTGCACGCGGCCGGTGGCCGACGGACAGGCGAACCGCGACGGCCGATGGGCCGGCATCGAGAAGATTGAATGCGGCATCCACCTGGGCGGTCTCGCCCGGTCTTTGGACGGCGCACTGATCAGAGGATTATGACGATGAGCGAAAACATTAAACGGCTCTGGCGTGGCGGCGGTTTCGTCGTGGACGAATGGCGGATGGCGGAGACGC
>DATHRP010000786.1:0-7807 GCA_035465195.1 Afifellaceae bacterium
TGGATGTTGCCCTTGGTGATGTCGACCTTGAGCTGCGCGCCCGCCGGCGCCGACAGCCCGACCGCAAGCGCAATGAAAACCGCAATCGCACCGGCCAGCCGGCGCGCGACGAATGCCGGTTCCCGGCGTTCTGGCGTCATCGATACGTCTCCCTCAGACCGCAGGTCTGGCTATCCGCCCAGCATTTCGCTGGGATCGAACGTGAAATCGATCTCCCGCCAGACATGATACTTTTCGGGCGGAAGAATGTCGAAGGGCGCGCAGATCTGCACCGCCCTCACCGCGCTTTCCGCGGCAATCTGGCCAATCGGATCGAAGCCGCCGCCGACGATCCGGGGTGCCCCGGCCAGCGATCCGTCCTGGTTCAGATTGATCTTGACGACCACACGCAGGTTGCGCGCTTCGCGAACCCCGCGCGGCGGGTTCCAGCATTGATAGAGCCTAGCCTTCAACGCCTCGATCTCGCTCTGGGTCATCGCCGCCTCGCGGGCGCCGTCTATGGACCCGAATGTCTGCGGCTCCGGCGCGGGATCGGGCGAACCGCCGCCGGTCGGTTCGCGCTTGTTGAGCAGCGCGGCGATATCGTCGGTGCTGAAGGTCAGTTCCTTCTTCTGCGGCTTGGCGGCCGCCACCTGTTTCGGCGGCTCGATCCGCTTCGGGGGCTTCGGCCGCACCTTGGGCAGCGGCGCCGGCGCAAGCGCCTCGACCGGTTTCGCGGGTTCAGGCTCGGACTCCGGTTCGGGCTGCGGCGGCGTGACGGCGGCAACCTGCTGTTCGGTCTTCGCCTCCGGCACCTTTTCCTCGGCCACTTTCGGCAGCGGCGCCGGCGTCGGCTCCTTGGCCGCCTCGACAGGTTTTTCGGCGGGCTTCTCGGCCGGCTTGTTGTCCTCGATAGCTGCCCGGAGCGTCGGTTTCGGCTGCGGCCTTTCCTTCGGCTTTTCCGCCGGTTCCGCCTTGCGGTCGCCGAGCCGGAGGTCGGTCAGTTCCTCTATCGGCACAAGTTCCACCGGCATGGCCTCGATCGGATCGGGCTCCTGCAGCCGTGCATGCGGCAACCCGTAGATGCCGATCGCAAGGAGCGCGACATGCATGCCGATCGATATGCCGAGGCCGGTTCGCAACAGATCAGCTCTTCAGGTCTTCCAGCGTGACCAGGCCGATCCGCTTGTAGCCGGCCGCGTTCAGCCGGCCCATGACCTGCATCATCATGCCGTAGTCGGCCTGCCTGTCGCCGCGCACGAAGATGCGCTCGTTGAGGCCGTTCTGGGCGATCGCCTGCAGCGTGGCAACGAGCTGCTCGGCCGTGACCTCCTTGTCCTGCAAAAAGATGCGGCCATCGGCCTGCACCGAGACTGTCACTGGCTCGACATCGCCCTCAAGCGGCTTCGCCTGCGTCTCAGGCAGGTCGATCGGCACACCGACGGTGAGCAGCGGCGCGGCAACCATGAAGATGATCAGCAGCACCAGCATCACGTCGACGAACGGCGTGACGTTGATCTCGGCGATCGGCACGTGGCGCCGGCGCACACGGCGGCGGTGGCCGCCGGAGGGATTGCCGGCCGATGACATCAGCCCGGCGCCCATCAGGCAGCGCTCCGTTCGTCGATCTGCCGGGACAGGATCGCCGCGAACTCGTCCGCGAAGCCTTCCATGCGGATGGTCATGCGCGTCACCTGGCTGGCGAACTTGTTGTAGAACATGACTGCCGGGATCGCCGCCAGAAGGCCGAGCGCGGTTGCCAGCAGCGCTTCGGCGATGCCGGGCGCGACGACGGCGAGGTTGGTGTTCTTCGATGCCGCGATCGCCTGGAACGATGTCATGATGCCCCAGACCGTGCCGAACAGGCCGATGAACGGCGCGGCGGAACCGACGGTCGCCAGCACCAGGAGCCTGCGCTCAAGCCGGTCCACCTCGCGGGCCACGGTGACGTCCATTACGCGGTCGATGCGGCTCGACAGGCCGTGCAGCGACTTGGCGCCGGATTCGTAGGTCCGCTTCCATTCCTTCATGGCGGAAACGAAGATCGCACCCATGCCACGGGATTCGCGCTCCGATACCTGTTCGTAGAGCCGCTCCAGCGACTGGCCCGACCAGAAGACGTTCTCGAACCGGTCGAGCTGCCGGCGGGTGCGGGCGAACAGCATCAGCTTGTCGAAAATGATCGCCCAGCACCATACCGATGCGACGATCAGACCGATCATCACCAGCTTGACGACAAAGTGCGCCTGCCAGAACAACGACAATATGGAAAAGCTCGCCGGCGCGGCGAGCGCGGTCTGTATGATTTCAGGTTGCATGGGATCCGATCACTCTGTTCGATCTCTTGTAGAAATGGTCGCTGATTGTGTCGAAATCGCGGCTTACGCCCTTTGCGGGCTCTGCATTACGTGAACCATGTTTATGGTTAACGAAGTCTTAGGAAATAGCTCAACGTGATCAGGAATCACTCGAAAGCGAGCTTTACCGGCGCCGGCATGCGGGCCGGTCTTCCCGCGCCGTCGACGAGCGCGACCTTGACCTCGGCTGACACCAGCCGGCGGCCCTCGCACACGACCGATTGCCGGAGCACGATGCTGGCATTGCCGATCCGCTCCGGCTGGCTGACGATGGTCAGTTCGTCGTCGATAGCCGCCGGGGAAAGAAACTCGATCTCCATCCGCCGGACGACGAACGCCAGGCCCTCTTCGGCCAGTTCGCGATGATGGATGCCGAGCAGCCTCAGATAGTCCGACCGGCCGCGTTCGAGAAAATGCAGGTAGCGCGCATGGTAGACCCGGCCCGAAAAATCCGTGTCCTCGAAATAGACGCGCTGGACGAGTTCGTGGCCCTTGTCCATCAGGCGCCCGGATAGCTCGCTCATGGTCCTTCGCTTCCGTCCCCCGCGAGAAGCCCCATCTGCGGTGTCGGGCCGTCCGGCACGGCAAGGCCGAGATGCTCGAACGCCTTTGGCGTGAGCAGCCGTCCGCGCGGCGTGCGCTGCAGAAAGCCCTGCTGGATCATATAGGGTTCTACGATATCCTCAATGGCGTCGCGCGGTTCCGACAGACCGGCGGATATGGTTTCCACCCCGACAGGCCCGCCGCCGAAATGTTCCGCGATCAAACGCAGGTAGCGCCGGTCGAGAGCGTCGAGTCCCTGGCCATCCACTTCCAGCGCAAGGAGCGCCCTGTCTGCAAGCGTGCTGGTGATCTCGCCGTCGCCCTGCACTGCCGCGAAGTCCCTGACCCGGCGAAGCAGCCGGCTGGCGATGCGCGGCGTGCCCCGCGCGCGGCGGGCAATCTCCTTGGCGCCCTCGTCGGTGATCGGCGCCGCCAGGATGCGCGCGCCGCGCCGGACGATCTGCTCAAGCTCGGCCTCGCCGTAGAATTCCAGCCGCACCGGGATGCCGAACCGGTCGCGCAGCGGCGTCGTCAACAGCCCGAGCCGGGTCGTGGCGCCGACCAGCGTGAACTTCGAAAGGTCGATACGCACCGAGCGCGCAGCCGGCCCCTCGCCGATGATCAGGTCGAGCTGGAAATCCTCCATCGCCGGATAGAGGATCTCCTCCACCGCCGGGTTAAGCCTGTGGATCTCGTCGATGAAAAGCACGTCGCGGTCTTCCAGGTTGGTGAGCAGCGCCGCAAGATCGCCCGCCTTGGCGATCACAGGCCCGGAGGTGGCGCGGAAGTTCACGCCGAGCTCGCGCGCGACGATCTGCGCCAGCGTCGTCTTGCCGAGCCCGGGCGGGCCGACGAACAGCACATGGTCGAGCGCCTCGCCGCGCTTGCGCGCCGCGTCGATGAACACCTGCAGGTTCGCCCGCGCCTTGGCCTGACCGACGAAATCCGCCAGCACCTGCGGCCTGAGCGTGACGTCGGGATCGTCGTCGCCATGCGGCTCAGCAGTGATCAGGCGGTCTTCGGTCATGATCAGCATCTCATCGCACTGACCGGCGGCCCATTGCAACATCGCTCAGGTCCCGACGATTCACCCCGCCAGTTCCTTCAACCCGAGCCGGATCAGCGCAGCCGTATCCGCACCATCGCCGCCGTTTCGCACGGCGCTTGCGACAGCGGCCGAGGCCTGCGCCTGGCCGTAGCCGAGATTGACCAGCGCGGAGACCGCGTCGGCGACCGGCGCTGTCGCCGCTCCGTTGCCGATATTGGCCTGCAGCTCGGCGACGAGCGGGTCGAGCCCGGCCAGACCCGAGAGCTGCGGCGCCTTGTCCTTCAGTTCGGCGCAGATGCGTTGCGCCACCTTCGGGCCCACGCCGGGCGAGCGGGCGATCATCGCCTTGTCGCCGAGCGCGATCGCCGAGGAAAGATCCGCCGGCTTCAGCGTGCCGAGCACGGCGAGCGCGACCCGCGTGCCGACGCCCTGCACCGTCAACAGCAGCCGGAACCATTCGCGCTCGACATCGGTGGCGAAGCCGAACAGGCGGATCTCCTGCTCGCGTACATAGGTCTCGATGGCGATTGTCACCGCGTCGCCCATGGGCGGCAGGCTCTGCAGCGTGGCGGTCGAGCAATGCACCAGGTAGCCGACGCCGTGCACGTCGACGATCACCCAGTCGTGTCCGTAGGAATCGACGGTGCCCTTCAGCTTGCCGATCATCGGGCCGCTCCAGCGAGCGCCAGTCTCGCCACAGCCGAGCCGCGATGGTGCGCGTGGCAGATGGCGATGGCCAGCGCGTCGGCGGCATCGTCGCTGTCGAACACCGCCTTGGGCAGCAGCACCGAGACCATGGCGCGGATTTGCTGCTTGGCGCTGTGGCCGGCGCCGACCACGGTCTTCTTGACCTGGTTCGGCGCGTATTCGGCGACGGCGAGACCGTTCTGCGCCGGCACGAGCATGGCGATGCCGCGCGCCTGGCCGAGTTTCAGCGTGGCTGCCCCGTCGCGGTTGATGAAGGTCGCCTCCACCGATGCCTCTTGCGGACGATGCCGGTCGACCACTTCGCTGAGACCGGCGTGCAATTGCCTGAGCCGTTCGGCGAGAGCCTGCCTGTCATCGGACAGGACGGTGCCGGCCGCAACGAAGGACAGCCGCGAGCCGTCGCTTTCCACGATACCCCAGCCCGTGCGCCTGAGACCCGGGTCGATACCGATGATGCGAATCGCCTTGTTCATGTTTCGATCTTAGCCGATCGGCCTCGCCCGTGGGTAATTTGTCTCGCGGTGTCCTAGACTTCCACTGCTTCCCTGCGCTCCGCTTTGAGGATCAGCACCAGGGCGACACAGCCGGCGATCATGAACCCCACAGCCAGCGGTGCCGCCGTGCCGTCGTAGAACCGGCCGACGGAGAAAGAGAAGACAACGGCAAGCAGGCTTGAAACCGAGGCGATCATCGACGCGCCCAGTCCCGCAACCCGCCCCAGCCATTGCATCGCCATGGCGTTGAGATTGCCGAATAGCACGCCGAAGCAGAAGAATGTCAAAAAGCAAAGCGCCATGAACGCCGCGAACGGCGGCTCACCGTCATAGGCCAGAGAGACCACCAGGAGCACGGTGCTGAGCAGGATCATTCCGACGAGCGCGGCGGTACTGAGCTTGGCCATGCCGAATCGCATCACCAGTTGGCTGTTGGAGAAGGATGCGCCTCCAATACTGAGCGACAGCAGGGCGAAATAGAGCGGGAACCGGGAGCCCGCCTGATAGAGGTCGTTGAACAGGGTCTGCGCCGTGCTCAGGAAATGCAGGAAGGCCCCGAACACGAGCCCCGCCGCGAGCGCTGCCGCCATCACGCGGCTGTGCCCGACGACCAGCGCGGCATTGCGTGCAAGGGGGCCGAGAGAAAACGGGATGCGCCGCTCCGGCGGCAGCGTTTCCGGCTGCCTGAGCCCGAGCCAAGCGGCGATCAGGATGGCGGATACCAGGAACAGCGCGAAGATCGTACGCCAGCCGGAGACCTGGAGCACGAGTTGGCCGAGAAACGGCGCGAACATCGGCACGAGCACAAACACCATGAAGATGAACGACATGATCCGCGCCATCGCGTCGCCCTTGTAAAGGTCGCGGATCAGCGCCCGCGAGGCGATCTTCGGGCCGGCCGCGCCGATGCCCTGGACGATGCGCCCGGCGACGATCTGCTCTATCGATCCGGCGCTCATCGCGATAATGGCTCCCGCGGAATAGATGACCAGGCCGGTCAACAGCGCTTTCTTGCGGCCGACCGCGTCCGACAGCGGTCCGAAGAACAGCTCGCCCACCGCCATGCCGAGAATGAACATCGAAACGATCAGTTGCGTGTTCCGCACGTCGGAAACGCCGAGCGCCCGGCCGATCGCGCCGAGCGCCGGCAGCATCGCGTCGATGCTGAAGGCCGTCAGCGACGTGATCAGCGAACACAGCGCAATGAATTCAGGCATGCGAAGGGGTCTGGTCGGCACGGAATTCTCGATCGGGATGAAGCCTGCAAGGCTGGCCGGATTGACGGGTGCCTCTAGACCACGTTCCGCGCCGCCGTGTAAACCATGCCGATTGAGCGATGGAAACGTCGCTCAGGACGACGGATCGCAGCGCCCCGCTTCTGCCTCGCGGGCCATCCACTTCAGGAAATCGCGCAACGTCCGGCCGGGTTCCTGTGAAAACCGGCCGGCGCTGTCCATCTCGCCGATCCGGTCTACGCGGAACATGCGGAAGTCGTCGCGCAGTTCGCACCAGGCGACGAGCGTCCAGACCTTGCCCCAGTAATAGAGACCGAGCGGCCGGACAGTCCGGTCGCTGTGTTCACCATCCAGGCGCTGGTAGGCCATCCGCAGCCGCTCGCGCCTCTCGATGGCTTCGTCGAGGCGGTCGAGCAGCACGCGTACGGTGTCCTGGAGCTGGAAATCGAGAGCGTAGAGCGGCGTCTGGCCAAGCTTCGCGCGTTCGCCCTCCGGCAGCACGGCGCCGATCTTGATCAGCGCCTCCTCCGCCGCCAGCGCCATCCGGGCTCCGCCCCAGGCCTGGGCAAGGCGTGCGCCGAGGACGAGCGCCGAAACCTCGTCGCGCGTGAACATAAGCGGCGGCAGGTCGAAGCCCTCGCGCAGGATGTAACCGACGCCGGCCTCGCCATCGACCGGCACACCGGTCGATTGCAGGTCGGCGATGTCGCGATAGATCGTGCGCTCGGAAACCTCGAGACGGTCGGCCAGGGAGCGTGCGGTAACGAGCCGGCCGCCGCGCAGATACTGCACGATCTGGAACAGGCGGTCGGCGCGTCTCATCGCTCAGGCTCAGTCGCGGGTGAACAGGCCGAACTGGTTGCCGTCGGGGTCGCTGCAATAGGCGAACCGTCCGACGTCGTCGGGCAGACTGATGATGTCGGAATCGACTTTGCCGCCCGCTTCCGCGACCCGGCCGAGTGCTTCCTCCAGCGGCGACGGGCTCGCCAGATGGATCAGTGGCGCGACACCGCCGGCCAGCGCGGCGTTGGGATAGAGATGCCCGCCGACCCCATCCTTGACGACCGGGAACATCGCCACGTCGTTCGGGCCCATCGCCTCGATCTTCAGGTCGGACATCAGCACGTTGCCGTAAAACTCCGCGCCCTTTTTGAGATCGCGGACCGGGATCTCGAACCACACCGCCGCATTCTGCGGCTCACCGTTCATGTTCATGGATCAAACTCCTTTTCGGTTGACCCGATGATCATCCCACACCGCTCCTGACAGCGTTCTGTCAGGAGGCTTGGCGGACGAGCATTGAACTTGCTCAGGATTGCCGGAACAAGTCCGGCAATGACGATTGAGGGTGCGACCCGACATCGAAATTCATCAGATCATTGAGGCCGGTGACGGCACTGTGAATCTGTGGTCTCAGCGCCTTCGCCCACCATCCGATCACGC
>DATHRP010000787.1:0-2901 GCA_035465195.1 Afifellaceae bacterium
CAACAACAACCACGTCATCGAACTGCAGGAAACATTGAACTTTCCCGACGGCAGCGTGGGCCTCGATTTCTACGGACACTGCGCCATCAAGGTCACCTCGCCCGGCGGCGCGACGGTGCTGTTCGATCCGTGGCGCGACGATCCGTCCGGCGCCTGGGGCCTGTGGTTCAAGAACAAGTTTCCCGAAACCCTCGTCGACATCACCATGTCGACCCATACCCATTTCGATCACGACGCCATCGACCGGCCGCAATCGACCATGGTGCTGGACCGCATGGTCGGCAGCTTCGAGTTCGCCGACCTCAAGATCACCGGCTTCGCCGACAAACATGCCTGCGTCGCGCCGGGCTGGTATCCCTGGACCAACGCGCTCAAGGAGTTCGGCGTCGACGCCTGCCCGCCGAACAATCCCGGCCACATGGACATGGTGACCTATCTCGTCGAGACAGGCGGCATCCGCACGCTGATCTGGGGCGACAACCGCCACAATCCGCCGGAAAGCTTCTGGCAGTCGGTCGGCCAGGTCGATGTGCTGACACTGCCGGTCGACGGTTCGCAGCACATTCTGTCGTACGACCAGGGCAACGCCATCGTCGAGCACCTGAACCCGAAGATGGTCATACCGACGCACTATCTCAGCGAAACGACGACCTACACGCTGTCGACGCTGCAGCCGGCCGACGAATGGGTGAAGAGCCAGAAGAGCTACAAGATGCTCGACGGGGCGAGCCTCACCCTGGCGGCGGCCGACGTCTCCGGCATGGACCGCGAGTTCATGTATTTCGGCCATAACGCGCAGACGGCCTGAAGCCGGGGATAGCCGGCCGGCGGGGGCGTTGCGGCTTTGCCGCCGCGCCCCCCTGCCCTATAGTCCGCCGATCCGCCGCCGCCGCGGCACGTCCGGGGACAAGCCGCCGATGCGCATTCTGGTGATCAATCCGAACACGACCGCCTCGATGACGGCCAAGATCGGCGACGCCGCACGTGCGGCGGCGCTTCCGACGACCGAGATCGTCGCCGTCAACCCGCAGGACGGGCCGGCGAGCATCGAGGGCTATTACGACGAGGCGCTTTCCGTGCCCGGCATCATCGCCGAGGTGAAGCGCCATCCCGGCGTCGACGGCATCGTGCTCGCCTGCTTCGACGATACCGGCCTCGACGCCGTGCGGTGCATGACCGACGTGCCGGTGCTCGGCATCGGCGAGGCCGCGTTCCATGCCGCATCGTGCCTCGCCAACAGGTTTTCCGTGGTCACCACCCTGTCGCGCTCGGTGCCGGCGATCCGGCACAACCTCACGCGGAACGGTCTCGCGGCCCGCTGCGGCCGCGTGCGGGCGAGCGAAATCCCGGTGCTCGAACTGGAAGGTTCCGGCCCCGACGTGCTCGGCCGGATCGGCGGCGAGATCGAACGGGCCATCGCCGAGGACGGCGCCGAGGCGATCGTGCTCGGCTGCGCCGGCATGGCCGACCTTGCCGACCGGCTCTCGGCCGAGCACCGCCTGCCGGTGCTGGACGGCGTGGCCTGCGCCGTCGCGCTGTGCGAGGCGCTGGCGCGGATCGGACTCAAGACGTCGAATCTCGGCGGTTATGCGCGGCCGAACGCCAAGACCTATGCCGGCGCCATGAGCCGGTTTGCGCCGGATCGCGGCGAAGACTAGCGGCTGTTTTCCAGGATCAGGTGGGCAATGTCGGCGGGGATCTCCATCGGCAGCATGTGGCCGACCTCCTCGAAGATGTGCACCGCGATGCGGCCCGGCAGCTTGTGCGCCTGGCGCGTCGGCAGCACCCGGTCCTGGGTGCCCCAGATCACCTTGACCGGAACCGGAAGCGCGGCGATCTCGTCGATCGGCAAACGCTTCTGGCTTGTTCCGTCGAACAGCGTTTCGACAATCTTTTCGAGGGCTTCCGGCGCGCCGCTGACAGCCCTTTCGACCGCCATCGTATCGACCAGGTAGGCCGGCAGTTCATTCTGCCAGCCGAAGAACTGCTCTAGCAGCATGGCGATATCCGCCGCCTCGCGGGCCTCCGCATAGCGTCTGAGCAGGCGATGGTTGACCTCCCAGCCGAAGCCGCCGGGCGCAAGCAGCGTCAGCGAGGCGCAGCGCTCGGGCGCCATCAGGCCGCACAGGGCAGCGGCCGCGCCGCCCATCGAATGGCCGACGAAATGCGCCCGGTCGATACCGCAGGCGGCAAGATCCGCCAGCACCCCCTTCGCCGAGACCGCGGCATTTCCGATCTTCGGATAGGCCAGCGAGCCGGCGTGGCCGGGCAGATCGTAGGCGATCACCCGCCGGTCCTGCTCGACGAGCGGTATCACCGCGTCCCAGGCGCGGTGCGACCCGCCGAAGCCGTGCAGCAGCACGACCGGTTCATCCCCTTCGCGACCAGAGGTTACGGAATGAAGCATTTCCATCGGCCGGCCAGTGCCACGAAATGCAAGGCCGTGCAAGCGCCGACTGGCGTCTAGGCCCTGAGCCGCGCGTTCGATGGATCGTATAGCGGATCGATGTGGACGACGGCCGGGCGCCGGTCGCCGAGGATATCGACGGACAGTTCACGGCCGTCCGCCGCGAGCTCCGCCTTAACGTAGGCAATCGCAAGGCTCATTCCCAGATGATGGGCATAGCCGCCGCTGGTCGTGGTCCCGACGATCGCGCCGTCGCCGTCCAGCACCGGTTCGGAGGAGATGCAGTCGGCGTCGCCGGCATCCACCTCCAGGCAGACGAGCCGGTTCGGCGCGCCTTGTTCGAGATGGGCCACCAACGCTTCGCGGCCGGTGAACGGCACCCCCTTGTCGAGCCGGAAGAACCGCTCCATGCCGGCCTCCACCAGCGAATATTCGGTCGACAGGTCGGTGCGCCAGCCGCGGTACATCTTCTCCAGCCTGAGGCTGTCCATTGC
>DATHRP010000788.1:0-13912 GCA_035465195.1 Afifellaceae bacterium
CCCGTGCTTTTGCAATCGCGCGCGCTTTACCTCCATATTGAGGGCACGGAAAAATTGCAGGTTCTGGAACGCGCGCTGGAGGCCGGTCCGCTTGAGGACATGCCGGTGCGCGCCATACTACACCAGGACCGGGCCGACATCGCGATCTTCCACACGCCCTGAGGCCCGGTAGCCCGGGGAACGTTGGCCCAACCCGCGCGGCGAAGACGGCGGCGCCATCTGCAAGGAGACAAGAATGTCAGTCCGGCCCGAGATCGTGAAGGTCACCGACCGTATCCGCGCCCGCTCCGAAGAGACACGCAAGGCCTATCTCGAGCGGATCAAGGCAGCCCGCGACGCCGGCCCGCACCGCGCCGTCCTGCCCTGCGCCAACCTGGTCCACGGCTTCGCCGCCTGCAGCCCGCACGACAAGCAGGCGCTGACCGGCGACGTGGTGCCCAACCTCGGCATCGTCACCGCCTACAACGACATGCTGTCGGCGCACCAGCCGTTCGAGCGCTTTCCCGACCTGATCCGCAAGGCGGCGCTGGAGGCCGGCGCCGTCGCCCAGGTCGCCGGCGGCGTTCCGGCGATGTGCGACGGCGTCACCCAGGGGCAGGCCGGAATGGAGCTGTCGCTGTTCTCCCGCGACGTCATCGCCATGTCGGCCGGCATCGGCCTGTCGCACAACATGTTCGACGCCGCCGTCTTCCTCGGCGTCTGCGACAAGATCGTGCCGGGGCTGCTGATCGGCGCGCTGGCCTTCGGCCACCTGCCGGCCGTCTTCGTACCGGCGGGGCCGATGACCTCGGGCCTGCCGAACGACGAGAAATCGCGCATCCGCCAGCTCTACGCCCAGGGCAAGGTCAGCCGCGACCAGTTGCTGGAGGCGGAATCGAAGAGCTATCACGGCCCCGGCACCTGCACCTTCTACGGCACCGCCAACTCCAACCAGATGCTGATGGAGATCATGGGCCTGCACCTGCCGGGCGCATCCTTCGTCAACCCGAACACGCCGCTGCGCGACGCGCTGACGGCGCAAGCGACCAGGCGGGCGCTGGCGATCACCGCGCTCGGCAACGAATACACGCCGGTCGGCGAGGTGATCGACGAGAAGGCGGTCGTGAACGGCATGATCGGTCTGCACGCCACCGGCGGCTCGACCAATCACACGATCCACCTGATCGCCATGGCGCGCGCCGCCGGCATCATCATCGGCTGGGACGATTTCTCCGACCTCTCCGATGTCATCCCGCTGCTAACCAGGATCTATCCGAACGGCGTTGCCGACGTGAACCATTTCAACGCCGCCGGCGGCATGGGCTTCCTGATCGGCGAACTGCTCGACGCCGGGCTGCTGCACGAGGATGTGCGCACCGTCTGTGGTACCGGCATGCAGGGCTACCGCAAGGAGGCGGCGCTCAGCGGCGACGGCCATGTGGTGTGGAACGACGCGGTGTCCGCGAGCCATGACGAGAACGTCCTTCGCCCGGCCGCCAACCCGTTCCGCCCCGACGGCGGCCTGAAGCTGCTGGACGGCAATCTCGGCCGCTCCGTCATCAAGATCTCCGCCGTCAAACCGGAGCATGCGACGGTCGAGGCGCCGGCCGTCATCTTCCATTCGCAGGAGGACTTCATGGCCGCCTTCAAGGCCGGCGAACTGGAGAAGGACCTGGTCGCGGTGATCCGTTTCCAGGGCCCGAAGGCGAACGGCATGCCGGAACTGCACAAGCTGACGCCGCTGCTCGGCATCCTGCAGGACAAGGGCTTCCACGTCGCGCTCGTCACCGACGGGCGCATGTCGGGCGCCTCGGGCAAGGTGCCGGCCGCCATCCATGTCACGCCGGAGGCGGCCGACGGCGGCCCGATCGCCCGCCTGCGCGACGGCGACACGATCCGCCTCGACGCCGAGGCCGGCACGCTGCAGTGCCTTGTCGACGCCGGCGAATGGGATAGCCGTGACGCGGCAACCGCCGATCTCTCCGGCAACGCGTTCGGCATGGGGCGCGAGCTCTTCGCCGCATTCCGCCACCATGCCGGCAGCGCCGAGAACGGCGCCAGTGTCATGTTCAACGAAGCGGTGTAGGATCCGGCCATGGACAATTCCGGTCTCGAACCCACGCTACTTGCCGCGCCGGTGATCCCTGTGCTCATCGTCGACGATGTGGCAAGCGCCGTGCCGCTTGCCCGCGCGCTTGTCGCCGGCGGCCTGAAGGTTCTCGAAATCACCCTGCGCACCGATGCCGCGCTGGAGGCGACGCGCGCCATCATCGCCGAGGTGGAAGGCGCGATCACCGGCCTCGGCACGGTGCTCACCGCCGGCCAAATGAAGGATGCGGAACGGATCGGCGCGGCCTTCATGGTCTCGCCCGGCGGCAGCCCGGCGCTGCTCGATGCGGCGGAGGATTGCGGGGTGCCGCTTCTGCCCGGCGCCGCCACCGCCAGCGAGGCGATGACGCTGCTTGAACGCGGCTGCCGATTCCAGAAGTTCTTCCCCGCCGAACAGGCCGGCGGCGCGGCCTATCTGAAGGCGCTTTCCTCGCCGCTTGCGGCGATCCGCTTCTGCCCGACCGGCGGCATCTCGGCGAACAATGCCGGCGACTACCTTTCGCTGCCCAACGTGGTCTGCGTCGGCGGATCGTGGGTCGCGCCGGCCGACGCCGTCAAGTCCGGCGACTGGGACCGCATCGAGAAGCTCGCCCGCGCGGCGTCCGCGCTCGAAAGGGGACGTGCTTCATGAAGCCCGCCGCCCGCGCCGCCCTCGAAGACCTCCGCGCCCATTCCGCGGACATAGGCTGCATGCACCTGCGCGATCATTTCGCATCCGATCCGGACCGCTTCTCCAGGCTCAATCTCAGCCTCGGCGACCTGACACTCGATTATTCGAAGAACCGTATCACCGGCGAAACGATCCGCCTTCTCGTTGCGCTCTGCGAGGCGGCCGGCCTGGCGGACATGCGCGAGGCGATGGTCTCGGGCGAACCGATCAACCTCACCGAAGGCCGTGCCGTCCTGCACACGGCGCTGCGCAATCGCTCCGACCGGCCGGTGATCGTCGACGGCGAGGACGTGATGCCCGCCGTCATGGACGTGCTCGACCGGATGGGGCGGTTCGCCGAGGACGTGCGCTCCGGCCGGCTCACCGGCGTGCGCGGCGACCGCTTCACCCATGTCGTCAATATCGGCATCGGCGGCTCCGACCTGGGACCGGCCATGGCGGTGCGGGCGCTGACGCCGTATCGCGACGGCGGGCCGGAGGTGCACTTCGTCTCCAATGTCGACGGCGCGCACATCGCCGACACGCTGGCCGGGCTCGATCCGGCGACGACCCTGTTCCTGGTCGCCTCCAAGACCTTCACCACCATGGAGACGATGACCAACGCGGCCACTGCCCGCGCCTGGATCGCCGACGCGCTCGGCGAGGACGCCGTCGGCGCCCATTTCGCCGCGCTCTCCACCAACCTCGACGCGGTCGCGGCCTTCGGCATCGACATCGAGCGCGCCTTCGGCTTCTGGGACTGGGTCGGCGGCCGCTACTCGGTCTGGTCGGCGATCGGCCTGCCGCTGGCCATCTCCATCGGCGCCGACAATTTCATCGCCTTCCTCGACGGCGCGCACCGCATGGACGAGCACTTCCGCACGGCGGACCTTGGCGCCAACATGCCGGTGCTGATGGCGGCCATCGGCGTCTGGAACCGCAACGTGCTCGGCATGACGAGCCACGGCGTCATGCCCTACGACCAGCGGCTCGGCCGCTTCGCCGCGCACTTGCAGCAGCTCGACATGGAAAGCAACGGCAAGCGGGTGACGCGCGGCGGCGAGCCCGTCGACTACGCGACCGGCCCGGTGGTCTGGGGCGAGCCCGGCACCAACGGCCAGCATGCCTTCTTCCAGCTGCTGCACCAGGGCACCGATATCGTGCCCTGCGACTTCCTTGTCGCCGCCGGGCCGCAGGAGCAACTGTCCGACCACCACGCCAAGCTGGTCGCCAACTGCCTTGCCCAGACCGAGGCGCTCGCCTTCGGCAAGACCGAGGAGGAGGTGCGCGGAGAACTGGCCGCAGCCGGCATGGACAAGGCCGCGATCGACGCGCTGGCGCCGCACAAGACGTTCCCCGGCAACCGGCCGACCAACACGCTGATCTACCGCCGCCTCGACCCGGCGACCCTGGGCATGCTGATCGCGCTCTACGAGCACCGCACCTTCGTCCAGGGCGTGATCTGGGACATCAACAGCTTCGACCAGTGGGGCGTGGAGCTCGGCAAGGCGCTGGCCAGCCGCCTGCTGCCGGTGGTGCGCGACGGCGCGGACGCCGGCGGGCTCGACTCCTCCACACGCGGGCTGGTTGAACGGTTCCGGGATCTCGGTGGCGAAAACTAGATCACGGAGCCGCGGACGCGAAACGTCCGCGGGACCATGGCCGACTCACGACGCGTGGCCGTCGAACCTGAACTCGCCGACCATGCCGTCCTCGTAATGGCCGGGCACGTTGCAGGCGAACTGCAGCTTCGCCTCTCCCGGAAACGCCCAGACGATCTCGCCGGTCTCGCCGGGCTCCAGCAGCACCGCGTTCGGGTCGTCGTGCTTCATCGCGCCCGAGCCGTGGCCCATCTTGTGATGGTTGATCCGGTCGGCTTCCAACACGCCCATTTCGATCATCATCGTCATCTCCCCGCGGTGGGCGAGGTGCCGCTTGCGCGTGCCAATGTTGAATTCGTGGACGAGCTCGCCGGCATTGCGGATGACGAACCGCACCGTCTCGCCCGCGCCGACCGCGATCTCCTCCGGCTCGTAGCTGTTGTCCGTCATCGTCACCTCGATCGTCCTTGTGACCTTCGCCGGTTCGCCCTTCTGGCCCATCGGCGCGGCGTGCTTGTTCTCGCCGTGTGCCGACACGGCGGATACCGTGGTGGCAGATACCAAGCATGCTGCAAACAACACTCCTGCACGACGAAAAAATCCCATACCGATCCTGTCCTTTCTGCTAGTTGGATGGAAGTTCCTGATGTGAAAATGCGGAGCGAACGTTCGGTCTCAGCGGATCCCGTTCGCCTGCTGGAATTCCCGAACGTAGGCGACGATCGCGGCCATTTCGGGGTCGCTCACCTCCGGTCGCGGCGGCATGTCGCCGAACGGCCAGTGATGCGCGCGCACGCCGTTGCGCGCCGCCAGGTAGAACGCCGCGTCGCCGTGGTGGCTCGGCTCGTAGATCTTGTGCACCAGCGGCGGCCCCTTTTCCGAGCCGGCGGCATTCTCGCCGTGGCACTCCGCGCAATTGCGGTCGAAGAGGATCTTCCCGTCCTGTGCCGTTGCCGAAAGCACGGCGGGCACCGTCACGTCGACCAGCGGGCCGCCCGCTTGCCGGGCCGGGCCGGAATCCGGCTGCGCGGACTGATACCACCACCAGACGGCGGTTCCTGCCGCGACCAGGACCAGGAGGATGAAGAGTGTCTTGAAGCTTCTCATGTCGCGCTACAACCTTGAATTCCGATCGTGATGAAGCTTACAGCAACAGAAAGGTCAAGCGCGACACGGCCAACAGGGCCGATATGCCTGAACTTCACGCGAATTTGACCGGCTGTCACTCGGGGCCCGTTGAACATCCGGCCCGGTCCGGCTAGCGCTTCCGGCATGATTGAGACAGGCAGCCGCCCCGCCCCGTATCGGATGATCTTCCAGGCTGTGCTCCTGCTGGCTGCTTTTTTCGCAGCACTGCCGGTAATGGCGTCGCTGGACGCCGAAACTCCCGCCCCCGCGGTCTCCGAATTACGGAATCCCGTTTCGGGTCTTGCCGATTGTCCCGTGCGAGCGGACGGTCGCGATGTAATCGAGCGACCAGGCCAGCCAGACCTGAAATCAGTCGGGAGGCTTTGCCGGTCGCATGGGTGCGGCGGGGACCAGCTACTTGACGGCGAACGTCCCCGGTTCCAGCGGTCGACCGGCGGAATTCGCCATCATGTGTCCGTGGCGCACTGGATCGATCCGGATCGCCGGCAAATCCCGCCACCGCCGAAGCCCGGTTTCTCCTGAAAAATCCGATCGACCGCTCACCTTGAGCGAACATGACTGTTCGGCGAACTGCCGGGCGCGGTCCGTCCGCGCGTTCGGTCCGCGCCAGTGGCTACAGAGACCAGGATGAACAGAAGATATTTCCTCGCAATGACCGGCGCTGCCTTGGTGCCGGCCTGCACGACAATCAGGCCGGAACAAGCAACGCGCCCGGTTGTGCTGCCGGTTTCCGCGTCTTCCTACGGCGCCGTGCCGACTGAACGTTTCGCGCTGCCGGCTATCGATCTCGACGAGGTCGATCCGCGCTATCTGCGCCGGATCGTCGACTATCCATCGTCCGAGGTGCCGGGGACCGTGGTCGTCGATCCGCACAATAGGTTTCTCTACCTGGTCCTGCCTGAAGGACGGGCCATGCGCTACGGGATCGGCGTCGGCCGGGCCGGCTTTGCCTGGTCCGGGCGGGCCTATGTCGGCTGGAAACGGCCCTGGCCGACCTGGACTCCGCCGGCCTCGATGATAGCGCGCCAGCCGGAGCTGGAACGATATCGGGACGGCATGGCGCCGGGGCTCGACAATCCCCTCGGTGCGCGGGCCATCTACATCTTCGAGGATGGCCACGACACCCTCTACCGCTTTCACGGCACCAACGAACCATGGTCCATCGGCAAGGCCGTTTCGAGCGGTTGCATCCGGCTGTTCAATCAGGATGCCATCGATCTCTACAACCGGGTCCAGACCGGCGCGGCCGTTGTCGTACTGGGTTGAACCGTCAACATTCCGGGAGGAGCCCCATGCAGACAAGAAAGTTGCGGTTCGGACTGACCGCGCTGGTTCTGGCCGTCATGGCCGCCGTCTACCTGTCGATCGCCGGGCCGGGCCGGGCCGGCTTGCTCAGGCCGGACGATCCGCGTGTGACGGCAAAAGGCGCGCTGATCTATTCGGAAAACTGCGCAGCCTGTCACGGTGCCGAACTTGAGGGCGAGCCGGACTGGCGAACGCCCGACAAGGACGGATTGATGCCTGCGCCGCCCCACGATCAGTCCGGCCATACCTGGCATCATTCCGAAAAGCTGCTGTTCGAATTGACCAAGTTCGGGATAGCGCGGACTGCCGGCCTGAAGGATTACAAGACCCGGATGCCAGCCTACGAGGACCTTTTGTCGGACGACGAAATCCTCGCCGTCCTGTCATACATCAAGAGCCGGTGGCCCGAAGAGCTTCAGCGACGCCACACCGAGATGAGTGCCCACGACCAGTAATGCGTTCCGCGATTGCGCAGCGGGCGCCGTCTCTGTAGTGCTTGAAGGCAACCAACCGGCGAGGCGACCATGAGCGGCCACGGCTATGAATCCGGCAGGCTCGACCTGCCCTTTGTCGGCATCTGCACCTTCGGCAAGTACCCGCTCTGCCTTGACTGGGACGCCATCGACGCCGATGTCGCCGTCCTCGGCGCCCCGTTCGACGGCGGCACCCAGTGGCGCGCCGGCGCCCGCTTCGGTCCGCGCGCCGTGCGCGAGGCGTCGACCCTGTTCGCCTTCGGCCATGCCGGCGCCTACGACCACGAGGACGACGTCACCTACCTGCCGTCCGGCCGGACGCGGATCGTCGATATCGGCGACGCCGACATCGTCCACACCGACACGATACAGAGCCACAAGGGCATCGAAACCGGCGTGCGCAGGATCCTCGCCGCCGGCGCCCTGCCGGTGGTGATCGGCGGCGACCATTCGATCAACATTCCCTGCATCCGGGCCTTCGACGGGGAGGAGCCGTTTCACCTGGTGCAGATCGACGCCCACCTCGATTTCGTCGACGAGCGCCACGGCGTGCGTTTCGGCCACGGCAACCCGATGCGCCGCGCCGCCGAGCAGGCTCATGTCTCCGGCCTCACCCAGATCGGAATCCGCAACGTCTCCTCCACCGCGAAGGAGGGCTATGACGATGCCCGGCGGATGGGCTCCGACATCATCTCGGTGCGCCAGGCCCGCGCGCTCGGCATGGAGGGCGTGCTCGAACGCATCCCCGAAGGCGCGCGCTATTACGTCACCATCGACATTGACGGCTTCGACCCGTCGATCGCCGCCGGCACCGGCACGCCGTCGCACGGCGGCTTCCTCTATTACGAGGGCCTGGAGCTGCTGGCCGGCCTCGCGAAACGGGGCACCATCGTCGGCGTCGACCTTGTCGAGGTCGCGCCGGACTACGATCCGTCCGGCTCCACCCAGATCCTCGCGGCCCAGCTCCTGATGAACCTGATCGGCCGCATCCTGCACGCACGAGGGGGCTAGGCCGCCCCGAAAAAAGCCCTAGAATGTCCACATGACAGACACACCGAAAAAGACCCTCGTGCTCACCGGCGCGAGCCGCGGCATCGGCCACGCCACGGTGAAACAGTTCTCCGCCGCCGGCTGGCGGGTGATCACCTGTTCGCGCCATCCGTTCCCGGAAAACTGCCCGTGGGAAGCGGGTCCCGAAGACCATCTGCAGATCGACCTCGCCGATGTCGACAAACTGCAGCACGGACTGGACGACCTGAAAAGCCGTCTCACCGACGGCAAGGTCCACGCCCTCGTCAACAATGCCGGCATCTCGCCGAAGGGCCCGGACGGCGAGCGCCTCGACGCCATCCACACGCCGATGGAGACCTGGCGCGAGGTCTTCCAGGTCAATTTCTTCGCCCCGATCATGCTGGCCCGCGGCCTCGTGGATGAGCTGAAGGCGGCCCAGGGCGCCATCCTCAACGTCACCTCTATCGCCGGCGGCCGGGTGCATCCTTATGCCGGCTCCGCCTACGCGACCTCCAAGGCGGCGATGGCCGCGCTGACCCGCGAAATGGCGGCCGACTTCGGGCCGCTCGGCGTGCGCGTCAACGCCATCGCGCCCGGCGAGATCGATACGCCGATCCTCTCCGCCGGCTCGGAGGAACTGGCGGCGGAAATCCCGTTGCGCCGCCTCGGCACTCCGGAGGAGGTGGCCCGCACGATCTATTTCCTGTGCACGCCGCAGGCGAGTTACGTCACCGGGACCGAGGTTCACATCAACGGCGGCCAGCATGTCTGAACGCGCGCTGGAGCGGGCGGAAACACCTTCTCTTCCCGGTGTGGCCGGCGCGGTCTGGGGCCTCGTCGGTGTCAACGCGCTGCTGCTGTTCGCCATATACCGGCTCGGCCGCATGGGCCTTGCGGCGTTCGGCCACGAACTCGACTGGCGTCACTTGAGCATCCTTGTCGTCAACACGCTGTTCATGGCCCATAGCGAGGGTTACCGGGGTTTCCAGAAGAGTTTCTCGCCGCGCGCCGTCGCCCGCGCGCGCCATCTGATGAACAATCCAGAGCCGCTCAGGGTGCTGCTCGCGCCGCTGTTCGTCATGGGCTATTTCGCGACGACGAAGCGGCGCATGATATCCGCCTACCTGCTGACCATCATGATCGTGACGCTGATCATCCTGTTCCAGTGGCTGAGCCAGCCCTGGCGCGGCATGCTCGACGTCGGCGTCGTCGTCGGCCTGATCTGGGGCGTGATCACCCTTGCGATCAACGCCGTGCAGGCTTTCGGAGGCGGCCCGTTCGACCATTCTCCGGAACTGCCGCCCGGCGACGCCCCCCGTTAGGCGGAACCGGCCGCCGGCTCGCGGCGCGGCTGCACGAGCGCCAGCCCGCCGATCATCGCTACGAGCGCCGCCCAGACCCAGCCCGAATAATCCTCGCCGAGCGCAACTGCGCTGACCAGTACGCCGGACACGGTCACCACATAGGCGACCTGGCTGGAGAACACCGGACCGGCAATGCCGACCAGCCAGACATAGCCGGTGTAGGCAAGGGCGTGCAGCAGCGAGGAGGCGAGCAGCGCCCATTCCGGCGCGCCCCATGGCCGGGTGAGGTCGATGAAGCTGCCGGACGCGACGGCGATCGGGGCGGCGATCACGGCGCCGACCATCGAGGCGCCGAGCAGGGTCGCTACCGGGTCGAGCCCGAGAGGCGGCCGCACCGCCAGGTAATTGGCCTCCGCCGCGTAGAAGAACAGCGCGCCGAGCGCGACCACGACGAAGATCGCCTTGGCCGGATCCGGCAGGCTCGCTTCCGGGCCGATCAGCAGCGCGACGGCCAGCGCGCCCAGCATGACGCCGGCCATCCGGACGGGCGAGAACAGTTCCAACCTGAGCCCGAGCGCCATGACGAGCGCGAACATCGGCACCATGGCGATGATGATCGCGACGATCCCGGCAGGGACATGGCTGACGGCGAGAAACGAAAAGCTGTTCGGCAGCAGCGTGCCGAGCAGCGCCACGGCGAGGAACTGGGCGAGCGTCCGCCGGTCGACCGGCAGGCGTGTTCCGCGCAACGCCGCCACCAGCGCCATCGCCGCTCCGGTGATCACCAATTGCCAGAAGATCAGGCCGGTCGGCCGGTGGCCGGTGGAAACCGCTATCTTGCCAAGCGGTATCGTCGTTCCCCAGCAGGTGCCGATCGCGATCAGGATTGCGAGATTGACGAAGCGTGACATGACGGGAGACATCCGGCGACGGCCCGGGATCGGACCCCGGGCCACTTCACCGGTAAAGGCGCGGCTTGGCAAGCGCCGGTGTCAGGAGAGTTTCTGCGGCGCAGGAAACCGGATTGCCGCCCGTCCGCCTCGCCGCTAAACCGGAACCATGATCCCGCTCATCGACAACCGCACGGCGCGCCGGCTGTTCCTGGAACGCCAGGGCCTTTCTTTCGCGCCGGCGCGCAAGCTGACGCGCGCGGGGCTGCTCGACCTGATCGGCCATATGGGCTTCGTCCAGGTGGATTCCATCTCCACGGTGGAACGCGCCCACCAGATGATCCTGTTCTCGCGCAACCAGACCTACCGCCAGAAGGATCTCAGGCATCTCCTGGAGAAGGACCGTTCCCTGTTCGAGAACTGGACCCACGACGCCGCGATCATCCCGACGGAATTCTATCCCTACTGGCAGCACGGCTTCGCCCGCCATCGCGAGCGGTTGCGCGAGCGCTGGCGCAAATGGCGGCGCGAGGGCTTCGAGGCGCAGTTCGACCAGGTGCTGGAACGCATTGCCAGCGCCGGGCCGGTCATGTCGCGCGACATGGCCGCCGACCACCGCGACCCGGACGGGCCGGCGAACAGGCCAGCAAATGGACAGGGCTGGTGGAACTGGCACCCGTCCAAGACGGCGCTGGAATATCTCTGGCGCACCGGCGATCTGGCGGTGACCCGGCGCGAAGCCTTCCAGAAGGTCTACGATCTCACCGAACGCGTCATTCCGGACCATCACCGCGAACCGGAGATCGACCGCGAGGTGTTCATCGACTGGGCCTGCCGCAGCGCGCTCGACCGGCTGGGCTTCGCCACCTCCGGCGAGATCGCCGCCTTCTGGGACCTGGTCAGCGCGGCCGAGGCGCGCGCCTGGTGCGAGGCCGAACGCGGCAGGAGCCTGATCGAGGTGGATATCGAAACCGCCGGCGGCGGCAAGCCGCGCCGCGCCTTCGCCTGGCCGGAAACGCCAGCCCGCCTGGATGACCTGCCCGAACCGCCCCGCCGGCTCCGGGTGCTCAGCCCCTTCGATCCGCTGATCCGGGACCGCAACCGCACCGAACGCCTTTTCGGCTTCGAATACACGATCGAGGTTTTCGTACCGGCTGCGAAACGCCGCTACGGCTATTACGTTTTCCCGATTCTGGAAGGCGACCGGCTGGTCGGGCGCGTCGACATGATCTGCCGCCGCAAATCCGGCGATCTTGCCGTCACCGGCCTGTGGCTGGAACCGAAGGTCCACCCGTCGAAGGGAAGGCTCGCCGCGATCGAGGCGGAACTGGACAGGCTGCGCCGCTTCACGGGCATGGATCGCGTGATATTCGAGGACGGCTGGCTGCGCGACGACTGACGGATGCGGATCCCGGGGTTCAGACTTCGGTAGGACTGCCGGCGTACCATCGCCGCCGGGCGCCGACGATACGGTGCCATCACGCTTACGAAACAGCGAGAGTTGAGGCAGTCCGATGCACCATCTCCGGCCGAATTGCTCACATTGCATCTACTGGGCGATCGACAACACCGCCAATCCGCCGACGGCGGGCCATTGCCACCGCTATCCGCCCGGCGTCTACGTCAATCCGAAGACCGGCGTCGTCGTGCAGAAGTTCCCGACCACCGACCGGCATCACTGGTGCGGCGAGTGGAACGGCGACGATTCGCGGTTCGTCGAAGCGCTCCATAGCATCGCCGCGGAAAGCAACGGATAGCGACATCCCCGGCGATACCTGGTCCGTGCCGGCCGATTGACGACAGTCAACGCCGCTGGCCGCGTTGCGACTATCGTCGGTCGAAACCGTTCCGGCACGGCGCTGGGGGAGCATGACTTGACCGACACCGCGGGGCCCGGACATTTCGACGTATCCAGCCGGGTGGATGACCTTGTCATTTCCGGCATCAAGGAAATGGCGATGCGGGCGGCAAGGCTGCCCGACGTCGCATCGCTGGCCTGGGGATTGCCCTCGTTCCGGACGCCCGGGTGCATTCGCGAGCGGATCAAGAGTGAGCTCGACCACGATCCCGATATCGGCAAGTACGCCCTGCCGGATGGGCTTCCGGCCCTTCGCGAGGCGGTCACCGACGAGCACCGGGCGGCAACGGGGATCAGCGTCGATCCCGACCGCAATGTGATCATCACCGCCGGCAACATGCAGGCGACAAACGCACTGCTTCACACCGCGCTGGACCCGGGTGACGAGGTTATCGTCACCGATCCGGGGTTTTCCTCCCACATCCAGCAGATCCGGCTTTGCAGCGGCAAGCCGGTCTGCTGGCCGCTCGACGAGGACGCCGGCTGGGCGCTCGATGTCGACCGGCTTGCTGGCCTGATCACCGGGCGTACGCGCGCGATCATACTGGTCAGCCCGTCGAACCCGACAGGGAGCATCTTCTCCGAGCCCGACCTGCGCGCGGTCGGGCGGATCGTAAAGGAGCGTGGTCTCCTGCTCATCATCGACGACCCATACCATCACTTCACCTACGAAAACCGGCCGCGCTATTTCAATCCGGCTTCCGTCCCCGATCTTTTCGGCAACGTCGCCTACTGCTTCACCTTTTCCAAATGCTTCGCGATGAGCGGCTGGCGGCTCGGCTACATGATCGTTCCCGAACACCTGAAACGGCAGGTTCTCAAGGTCCATGACGCGACCTTGATCTGCGCGCCGCGGATCTCGCAGGTCGCAGGCCATGCCGCGTTGACGGGCGATCGCGGTTTCATCGACGAATTCGCGGCAACGCTCGATGCACGGCGCAGCCTGATCTGCGAGCGGCTCGACCGTCTGCCGCACCTGTTCAGCTATTCGCGGCCGGAAGGCGCCTACTATGTCTTTCCGAGGATCGTCGCGGATCACGACAGTTCCCGGGCCTTCGCCATCGACCTCCTGGAACGGGTCGGCGTCTCCGTCACGCCCGGCAGCGCGTTCGGGCCGACCGGCGAACATCACGTCCGCATGGCGTTCTGCGGCCCGGAGGACGACATCGATAGGGCATTCGATCGCATGGAAAAGCACTTCCCCGGCTGAGGGCGTCCGGCCGCGCGTTTTGATGCCGGTCAATGTGACGGCGTCCCGATGCGCTTTGCTGGACGCGCCGCCGGATTGCGCGGATGGACTGCCGCGATCGGCGCGGGGATGCTGATGGGATTTGCCGGATCTGACTTCCTGCTGGTCGTCGACATGCAGAACGATTTCTGTACCGGCGGCGCGCTCGCCGTTCCCGGCGGGGAGGACGTCGTACCCGTCATCAACCGGCTGGTCGCGCTGTTTCCCCATGTCGGCCTGACACAGGACTGGCATGCGCCGGGCCATCATTCGTTCGCCTCCGCCCATGCCGGCCGCGCCCCTTTCGAGACGATCGATCTGGCCTACGGCCCGCAGACGCTCTGGCCGGACCATTG
>DATHRP010000789.1:0-3107 GCA_035465195.1 Afifellaceae bacterium
AACAGGGCTACCTGGAAAAGCGCTGGAGCAACCTGTTTTCCCGTGAACACATGCCGATCGACGTGATCATCTCGCCCGAGGTCGAGGTTGGCGAGATGGTGCTGCGGCGGATGGCCCAGCCCGGCGCGACCGAGACCATCCCGTTCGCCGACGAGAAGGTGACGGTTCTCGGCATCTATTGCAGCGAGGATTGCCCGGTCATCGACACGCCGCTGAGGCAATTGACGGAGCTGTTCCCCGACCTGAATGCCACCGTCGTCGGCATAATGCGGGACGACGCGATGTTCGTGCCGCGCTCCAGCGACCAGATGATTGCAGGCGACACCGTCTATGTGATGACGCCGACGGAGCGGGTTAAGCGGACGCTGACGATTTTCGGCAAGGAGGAGGAGCTTGGCGGACGGATTGTCATCGCCGGCGGCGGGAACATCGGGTTCTATGTCGCAAGCAACCTCGAAAAACGCAGCAGCCGGATCAAGGCAAAGCTGGTCGAATACGACCACAAGCGGGCGGTCAACATCGCCGAACGACTGGATCGCACGGTCGTGCTGAACGGATCCGCCATCGACGAAACCATCCTCAAGGAAGCCGATATCGCCAATGCGGATACTATCGTCGCGCTCACCAACGACGACAAGATCAACATGCTCTCATGCGTGATGGCCAAGAAGCTCGGCTGCCATCGCTCCATGTGCCTCCTCAACAATGCCAGCTTCCCCGCGTTAACGCGGACGATCGGCATCGACGCCTACGTCAATCCGCGTGCGGTTACGGTTTCGCGCATCCTCCAGCATGTCCGACGCGGCCGGATCCGCAACGTGCACACGATCCAGAACGGCATCGCGGAGGCGATCGAGGCCGAAGCGCTGGAGACATCGCCGCTGGTCGGGCGACCGATTCGCGAACTCGACCTCCCGGACGGCATCCGCATCGGCGCCATCGTTCACCGAGGTGAAGTGTTGACCCCTGTCGGCGAGACGCAGATCAGCCCAGGCGACCGTTTCGTGATCTTCGCCATGGCAGACCAGGTCGCGCGGGTCGAACAGCTTGCCCGCGTCAGCCTCGAATTCTTCTGACGGCACAATCCGGCCATGCCGACCATCGTCCTGCATCTCGCCTTCCTGACGGCCGGCCTTGCCGGCCTCATGGTGTTTCCGGCGCTGATAGCGCTGGCGCGGGGTGAGGCGGGATCAGCCACCGGCTATATCACTACTGCGTTGCTTACGGTCGGTTCCTCGATCACGCTGATCGTCGCGCTTCGCGGCATCACCGTGCCGGCCCGGCGGGTCCACGCTTTGACTCTGGTCAGCATTACCTGGCCGATCCTGGCCGCTATCGCCGCCATCCCGATGTGGTTCGTATCGGACATGTCCTACTGGCGCGCGGTCTTCGAATCCCTATCGGCGGTGACCACCACCGGCTTCACGCTGATCACGAATATCGACGCAGCCCCTGCATCCATGCTCGCATGGCGGTCGGCGCTCCAATGGTATGGCGGATTTCTAACGCTGCTGGCGGTCACGCTGGTTCTCGCCCCGCTCGGTGTCGGCGGGCTTCCGACGCGGCGCCTTTCGTTCATGGACGAAAGCGCAAGAACCAGGCAACTCCGGCTGACCTCGCAGATCCGGATCATCGCTTTCGGATACGCAGCAACCACGCTGATCTGTACGTTCTGGCTGCTTGCCTCCGGCGTCCAGGTGTTCGACGCGTTCTGCCTTGCGATGAGCACCGTTTCGACCGGCGGAATGACAACCCACGACGGACCGATCGATACTTTCGTGCCGCCGTTCGGCCAGGTTGGCCTGATCCTCTTCATGATCATCGGCGGAACCAGCATCATCTGGCACGGCATGATCCTGAGGCTGGATGGCCATCAGCTGAAGCGGCACCGGGAAGCCTATGTCCAGATCGCGATGATCTTGATCCTTGGGCTGACGATCGCCGAGATCTATCACATCTCCTCCGGACGCTCGCTGGCGACGGTGCTGACGGCTGCCAGGGAAGGGCTGTTTGCCGCCGCCTCCCTGATTTCGACGACCGGATTCCAGGTCCGCGAAGAGAGCTTCTCTGTACTGCCGGTCGGCGTCCTGTTCGCCCTGTTGCTGATCGGTGGCGGGGCGTTGTCGACTGCCGGCGGACTGAAGTTCTTCCGCGTCGGAATCCTGTTGCTGCAGTCCGGGCGGGAACTAAGCCGGTCCCTGTTTCCCCACGGTGTGGATGTCATCAGCGTCGGCGGCCGCCGCTGGAACCGCCCTGCGGTTGACAGCCTCTACACCATGGTCCTCGCATTCGTCCTGGTCCTCGCTTCGACAGTCTGCGCGCTGTCGCTCCAGGATATCGGCTTTGAGCCTGCGGTGATCGCCTCGCTTGCAGCTTTGTCCAATGCCGGCCCGGTTTACGGCGCAGGACCGGATGCCGGACAGCCCTGGCTGGCATTGAGCAGCTTTCCGGCGATCAGCCTATCGGCGCTGTCGGTCGCAATGATCCTGGGCCGGATCGAACTACTGGCGTTGTTCAGCCTGCTCAACATCGCATATTGGCGGTCGCGCTAATGCCGACCATCGCTGGAAGGAGAAGCGGATGAGCCGCATTGCATACGTCAATGGCCGCTATGTTCCCCATGGCCGCGCCATGGTGCACATCGAGGATCGCGGTTACCAGTTCGCCGACGGCGTTTACGAGGTGTGCGAGATCTGGAAAGGCAGGATCGTCGACCAGACCCGCCATCTCAACCGGCTGGAGCGATCGTTGCGGGAAATCGAGATCGCCATGCCGGTCACGCGGAGGGCTGTCGCCGTCATCCTGCGTGAAGTCATCCGCCGGAACCGCGTGCACGACGGGCTCGTCTATCTCCAGGCGACGCGCGGAGTGGCGCGGCGCGACCACCCGTTCCCGCCGCCCGGTACCCCACCGGCGCTGGTCGTCACCGCCAAGAGCACCAGGCGATCGGCAAACGATGCGCTTGCCGAGGTCGGCGTATCCGTCATCACCATGCCGGACAATCGATGGGAACGGGTCGATATCAAGACCGTTGGACTTCTGCCCAACGCGATCGCCCGTCAACGCGCGAAAGAGCAGGGGGCCAGGGAAGCCTGGTTCGTCGATGA
>DATHRP010000790.1:0-5566 GCA_035465195.1 Afifellaceae bacterium
GACATGTCGGTGCGCTGCGCCGGTGTCGCGTTTTTCAGTTTTCTGTCCCTGTTTCCGGCCATCGCCTGCGGTGCGCTGATCTACGGGATTGTCGGCGACCGCTCGCAACTGCAGGAGAAAGTCGACGCCGTCTCCGCGATCCTGCCGCCGCAGGCCGCGGCGATCGTCACCGAGCAGATGAAATCGCTTCTCGGCCAGTCCGATACGGAACTCGGGATAGGCCTGCTGGTCGGCCTGGCGATCGCCCTTTGGAGCGGCTCGCGCGGCGTCAACAGCCTGGTGTTCGCGTTGTCGAAGTCTCACTACGAGGACCGGCGACGCTCTTTCGTCCATGCCGCGCTGATCTCTTTCGGCCTGACCATCGGCGGCTTCATCGTCGCGGCGATCGCCCTGTTCGCCCTGGCGGTGGTGCCGGCCGCCGTCCAATTGTTGCCGTTTCCTCGGTTCGCCGAAACCATCGCGCTGTGGGCGCGCTGGCCTATGCTCGCGCTCATCGTGCTCGCCGCTTCGATCGTCCTGTTCAAGGTCGCGCCGGACCGGGCAGATCCGAAGCTGCGGTGGGTGGTGCCGGGTGCCGCAGTGACCACCATCCTGTGGCTCGCCGCATCCATCCTGTTCTCGCTCTATGTCGAGAATTTCGCCAGCTATGACGCGACGTTCGGCTCGCTGGCCGCGGCCGTGATCCTGATGCTGTGGATCTACTATTCGACGATGATCTTCGTGTTCGGGGCGCGCCTCAACGCGGAACTGGAACTGCAGACCAAGCGCGACTCGACCACCGGCTTCGAGCGCCCGATCGGCGACCGCGGCGCCTATGTCGCAGACAACGTGCGCTGAGTCCGCCCGCCGTCTCCTGTCATAAAAAGTGAGGCCAATTCGTCTCCCGGCCTGCGGAACCGAAACGTCGCTCAACCGTTTGCTGACCACGCGGCGAGAGGCCGCTGAATGACATTAGACACGAAAGGACTTGAGATATGAATTGGGACATCATCGAAGGCAAATGGCGTGAAATGAAGGGTTCGGTGCAGGCCCAGTGGGGCAAGCTGTCCGATGACGACCTCGACGAGATCGAGGGCAACCGCGAGAAACTCGCCGGCAAGATCCAGGCCGAATACGGCCGGACAAAGGACGAAGTCGAACGCGAGATCGACGACTGGCTCGCCCGCCACTGACCCGAGTTCCGCCGTCCGGCAATGTCCGGACAGCCGCGCCGCCGTGCTGTCACAGCACGGCGGTTCTTTTTGACCCTAGCGCAAAAGAAAAGCCGCCTCGCAGAGGAACGATTCTGACGACGCGGCGTTGTGCAGATGTAATCGACCGTGCGGCGAGACCGTTTGACACCAGCCATCTCCGCACGGCCAAACATCCGAAGATGCAAAAGGAGACTACCATGATCCGGATATTGATGGCGAGTACCGCGCTGACCGCGATGCTGGCCGGTCCGATGGCCGTTCCGGCCCTCGCTCAGAGCGAGACCACCCAGCAGCAGAACACCGAAATGCAGAAGTCGCCGGACGCCGCGACCGAGATGGACAAGAAGGCCGGCGACATGGATCGCTACGATTCCCTGACGTCCGTGAAGGGCGCCACGATCGGCTCCGAGGCGGTTGAAGGCTACCTGGCCTCCAACCTGATGGGCTCGTACGTATACAGTTCCAACGCCGAAGATGCCGAGATCGTCGGTGACATAAACGACCTGCTGGTCACCGACAGCGGCGAGATCCGCGCTGTCATCGTCGGCGTTGGTGGTTTCCTGGGTATCGGCGAGAAGGACGTCGCGATCGACTTCGATCGTCTCGCCCTGGAACAGTACGGCGAGTCCGGTTTCCGTCTGGTCGCCAACGTCAGCAAGGAAGATCTCGAGAACACCAATGAGTTCGAACTCGAGCACCGCACCCCCATGGGCGACGCCGAGATGAAGACCGACGGCAAGGCGGAAATGAAGACGGCCGCGACTGACCAGAAGAAGCCGATCGACGACCAGGCGAAGTCCGACACGGAAATCCAGGCCAGCGCGGAATCGGAGGCGCAGTCCGACGAGAAATCACCGGATCAGCGTGTCGCCGATGCCGGCGAGGACGCAAAGCCGACCGATACGGAAAACAAGACTATCACCGCCATGCCGGCCGAGAAGGCTGAGTGGGAAAAGGATCCGCGTTGGACCGACGCCGACCGCGAGTTCGTCAACACGGTCGAGTATGTCGATGCCAAGCAGCTGACTGCCGAGGAAATGCTCGGTACGAGCGTCTACGGTTCCAATCGTGAGAACGTCGGCGAGATCGGCGATGTGCTGATGACCGACGATGGTCAGGCCGACGCCGTGGTCATCGATGTCGGCGGCTTCCTCGGTCTCGGCGAGAAACCCGTCGCGGTCGGGTTCGAATCCGTCAAGTTCTACCGCGAGGACAATGGCGGCCTGACGGTCATGACCCCGTTCAGCGAGGACGAACTGGAGAACGCGCAGGTCTTCGACGAGGAGAACTACAAGTCGAAGCGCGACGCCATCGTGCTCAATCGCTAAGCCACCCTTCTATCAAGGTGACGATAACCCACCGTCCCAATGGGACGGTGGGTTTTTCATGCCCGGAGGCCCGTCGCGGGTTGAGTGAAGTGAGTGGCGCCCCAGCGGTCATTTTGAGCCCCGAGGCCGCGGGCGCGAAATTCTCACCGCGGCAAACAAAAAAGCCCCCGCGGGATTGTCCCGCGGGGGCTTTTGAGTTTCCAGGAACGATGCCGAGCCGATCAGATCGTCACGGTGCGGTGGTCGGGGCCTTTCGGGCCGAACACGAACCACAGGATCATTCCAAGCACCGGCAGGAAGAAGATGACCGCCGACCAGATCAGCTTGGCGCCGGTCGATGCCGAACTCGTCCATGTCTTGTAGATGCCGTAGATATCCAGGACGAGGATCAGGAATCCGAATAATCCGGACAGTTCCATCATGCGAAGGTCTCCTTGTCTTTGAGAATTGCGTTCGCAAACGCCCGGCTGTGCATATTGTTCCGGTCCCGGCCGGTATCGACGGAGGATTTCCTCGCCCGGCCTGCAACCATTTTCCTCATGTCGCGTTGAAACACCTGAAACGCCGCGACAGACGCGGCGTCAGCGAAGGAGACAGACATGTTCGGTTGGGCGCTTTTCTTCCTCGTCGTGGCACTGATCGCCGCGCTTCTGGGATTTGGCGGGATTGCCGGTACCGCAGTCGGTATCGCCAAGCTGATCTTTTTCGTCGCGCTGATCCTGTTCGCCATCTCGGCGGTTGTGCACCTTGTGCGCGGACGGGCGTGACCTGATATCTTCCCGCACCAGCGGACTTCAATCCGGGCCGGTCGGTTGACCGGCCCGAACTGTATCCACTCACGATTCCCCGTCGTCGTTCTTCACGCCTTTCAGGGTCTTTCGGGCCTGCCGGATCTTCTCGGCGATCTCCGCGCGGTCGGTTTCGTTGACCACGACTCGTTCCGCGTCGTCGGCGATCAGTTTCAGATGATCGGCGAGCACATCGCCGTATTCCGGACTGCTGAGCAGGGCGATCCGGTCGATCGCCGCGATCAGCCGCCGCGTCACCAGCACGTTGCCGGCGACGGCCTGGCGCAGCGGATGAAGCGCCGCGCCGATGATCTCCCGGACGGAGATAAGGTTGACCCAGAGCCGCGGCTGGTTGTCCTCGTCGCAATGCAGTGATGACGGAACGCCCTTCTGGACGATGCGGGCGAGCGCGGCCGACAGGTGGTCGATCGAACTGATGGCCGTGTAGGAATCGTTGACGCCGGGCGACAGCGCGCGAAGGGCGATCTCCACCATCAGGTGGATGCTGAACTGGACGTCGCCGGCGGGCGCACGCGCATCGTGGATCAGCACGGAGCTGTCCAGGGCTTCCGACAGCTCGTCGATATCGTCGAACCCGTGTATGGCGGCAATCGGCGTGCCCTCGATGACGAAATCGCCCGGCCGGATCTCCAGGCGGACGAAGGCGTCACGGTCGGCGGCGAATTCGACGAGATAATGCGTGTCCACGGAGGTGACGTAGCCGGTGCGTTTCGCCAGCGCCGTGCTGTAGCCGGTGTCGGGCAGCCCCTCCTCCTCGTCGCGCGGTTGCCGGGGCTCTTCGGCGAGCAGCCGGTCGATGGCCGTGCGCAGGGCCTTGCGGTTGCGGCCGATCTCGTTGTCGATCAGCACCCGGTTGGCGACGTCGTGGACGAAATAGACGAGCCAGAACAGGCAAACGGTGGCGAAGATAATGGCAAGCGCCACCGACAGCCGCGGCACTTCGTTCTCGCCGGTGATGTAGAGGCAGATCAGGGAGTAGAGAAAGGTCGCCGCCAGGAGCCCGATGGTCACCTGGTTGACGCGGTTGGTCGAGAAGGTCTCAAGCAGTCGCGGCGCGATATTTCCGGCCGCCAGGGTCAGCACGATCAGCGTCAGCGAGTAGACCAGGCTGATCACCGTCATCATGGTGCCGGCGATGGTGCTGAGCACGGTTCTCGCGCCGCTGGCGTTGATCTGCAGGATCGTTCTGGCGTCGAGCAGTGGGTGCAGGAGCCCGATCCTGTCGGCTGACACGGCGATCACCGCGGCGACGACGCCGGACAGTGCGAGCAGTGTCGGCACGAACAGGAATCCCTGGCTCAGCCTGCGGAACAGCATGAGCAGGGCCGCCGGCGAGAAATGCTTCAACATGTGGTCCTCCCCGGTATCCGTGCCGCAACGATCGCTGACCGTCCCGGCGCCACATGTCGATAGGGGAACCGAACCGACGATTCAAACGTTGCATTCATTGTCGATGTTTCCCGGGTAGCAGACCGACCATGATCAAACCGCCGGCAACGGGCCTGCAAAGGCTCCACCACATCTCCATGATCGGGGTGTTCGCGATATTGGCCGTAACGGGCCTTTACCTCGCCCGACCCGTTCTGGTGCCGGTCGTGGCGGCCATCGTGGTGGGGCTGCTTTTCGGCCCCGCGCAGGAGCGTCTCGTCAGGGCCGGCCTGCCGGGATGGGGCGGCGCGGTCCTGATCGTCGCCTTCTTCGTATCGGTGATCGTGGCGATGGTCTATGCGCTGATCGTGCCGTTCGAGCAGTGGGCGAGACGCCTTCCGGAGGTCTGGGCGGAACTGCGCCTCCAGCTGGACGGCCTGAAGAACATGCTGCTCAGGATCCAGGACGTGCAGGACACCGTCCGGGAATCGGCGGGGCTCGACGGCGATGCCGAGAAGGTGGTCGTCGACACGCCGGGCTTCCTTGCCAACCTGGCGATTTCGGCGCCCGTCGCGGTCGCCCAGCTGATTGTCTTTCTTGGCACGCTCTATTTCTATCTCGCCGGCCGCGAGGAGCTTCGCGCCCGGTGCCTCGGGCTGTGCGGTACGCGCCGCGTCCGCCTTCGGCTCGCGCGGATATTCCGCGATGTCGAGTTTGCCATCTCGAACTATCTCGGCACGATACTGCTCATCAATATCGGCCTCGGCGCCGCGACGTTCCTGGCGTTGCTTGCGGTCGGATTCCCCAACCCCGTGCTGTTCGCGACACTGGCCGCCATCCTCAATTTCGCGCCCTATCTCGGGCCGCT
>DATHRP010000791.1:0-2158 GCA_035465195.1 Afifellaceae bacterium
AATGATCGCCGCAACAAGCGACCAGCCCGGCACTGTTGTACATCGCTTGATCTGACAGGCCACTGAATAATCCGGGACTGGCGCTCCCGGAAACAAAAAAGGCCGGGAGGGAATCCCCCGGCCTCGGTATCCTGTCGGCTCGGGCCGGGCAGGATCATTCGCAAATAACAGTCTCGTCGTAGACAATCACTCCGTTAGGCCCGTTCTCGCCACCACCGAAAAACACTTTCAGCTTCTGCGAACGATCATAGGCCATCATCGCGCCCGGCTTCACCGACGCAAAGCATCCGGATGTGTCGGGTTCTTTGCTCCATTTGCCAGACCGAGCGCCGTCGAAGGTAAAAAACCAGACTGTCTTGTTGGGCGTGTCCTTAAGGTCCATATAGCCACCGGTAACCAGCAGACGGCCACCGTCCCAGGCAATGCTGTGACCGAACAGGGAGGGCGGCGAGAGGCCACCATTAACGATCACGGGTTGCCAGTCGATGCCGTCCCAGACCCACATGTCATCGAAAAGGTCAACAGATCCCCGCAACCCGCCGAAGAGAACGATGCCGCCTACCGGCGGGCCGACATAGGTCATGGCGGCCCACCAGCGTGCCGGCGGACTGGAGACCGGCCGTTCGCGCGTCCAGGCGCCACCCGCAAAGCTCCATGTGTCATTCAGGCTCTCGCGACCATTCGCTCCACCCTCTCCGCCAAACAGCACGTGGTAGAAGCGATCCGGATCGTAGGCCATCGCGACATTTTTCCGCGCCGATGGGCACAGCTGCTTCCGGCAGTTGATCTGCGACCAGGAGCCGGCCCGCTCCGAATAAACCCACGTTTCCTTCAGAAGACCAACACGGACGCCGTTGGAAGTGACACATTCACCGGCTCCGCAGGAGAGGCCGGCGTGGTTCCGCCCGCTGGGCTTGCTCCTGCCGGTGGGCGCCAACACCCACTGGCGACTGTCGACGGCGTAATACCAAAAATCCGCAAAGATTTGATAATCGGCTGTCTCGTCACCGCTGCCGCCGATCAAGAAGAGCCGGCTCGCCCCAGGGGTACTGCTGCCGTTGCCGCTAAAGGAATGCCAATACCGCGCCGGCGGATCCGCAGGAGTCGGCTCCGGCGGGGGGCTTGGTTTACCTTTCGCCAGACCGGTGGCCGGCGGGCCAAGCATAACGATCAGTATCGCCAGGGCCATGGCTGCCCGAGCGACATTCAACGTGGCTGCGCGGAAATGAGCCCAAGGCCCGGCCGCGCCGAATACTGCTCGAAGAATCATCTTAGAAACTCCGGATTGCGGCCATTCGTTCAGGCCGCTGAATTGAGAACAAAGCCGGTAACCAATGTCTTGTCCACCGCTGTCCCCGAGAGCATCTGCTCCAGGTCACCAGATCGGGCCCCGCCGATATATCATGCGAGGTCAGATTGCGAGAATAGACTACGGCCGGCTTGCCGCGGCAATGGATGCACGATGCCAGATTGAATGGCGCCCACTTAAAATCGGGACATGATCGGCCATTTGGCACCATCGAAGTGTCAGCTCGTCTAAGCGATTGCGCCCCCTCGTTCCAGCCCCGCATCTAAATTATGCCCATCGCCATATGCGGCAATCAGCGTTTCCTCGTATGGACAAAGAGGGGGGCACCGGCGTAACGTGCGCGTTTTCGAGGGTCGGTTACGCCGATCTCTTGGGCGCCCGAGAGAACTCCATGGCCGATCAGTCCCTTCGTCGACCGGATAGCGAGGCGGTAAAGTCTCTACGCTTGTGGAAAAAGGACGGACATCGCCTCGGGCCGCATCTTCCGGGTGGTTTTTGCGCCCTAACAGTCAATTCAGGGCATTCCGGAGCCTGTGGACCCCCGATTTTGGCCGATAGCTGCCATTCAAAACCGGCCGTCCGAGTGCATCTGAATGTCCGGTATCGGCGAAAGCTGCAGGTCGGTCTGGCCGAGTGACTGTATCGTCACCATTGGGCAAAGCTCTAGAGATCAGCTAGCCATTCTTGCACCCAGGCCACGTGTTCTTTCTCTTCCACAGCAAATTTCGCTGCCAATTCACGAACATTCTCGTCCGTGCTGTCGTCAACCACATCATCGAAAAAAGTGAAAGCATGCTCTTCGCAGTCCAGTGCGAGCGACATGGCTTCACGCGGAGTCATCAGGTGATA
>DATHRP010000792.1:0-2201 GCA_035465195.1 Afifellaceae bacterium
AACATGTCGGCAGCCATGCCGACGAGGTCGTCATGGTCGAACACGTGGGTCGGTTCGATGCCCACGTCCACGAACCCCGCGGCGGTGAGCTTCGCGGCGTAGTCGGCCTCGAGGAGCGCGCCCGCGATGCACCCGGTCCACAGGCCGACGAGACGCTGCACCGGCTCGGGCAGCGCCCGGCGCAGCACGATGTCGGAGATCGCGAACCGTCCACCGGGCCGGAGCACCCGGAACGACTCGCGCAGCACCGCGTCCTTGTCGGGCGAGATCCGGACCAGGCAGCGGCCGCGGTGGGCGAAATGGAAGCGGGCCACATTGCGGAATGCCGGCACGCGGATGCTCCACGGCGACGTGAACGATGTCCGGAAATACAGCGTTCCGGATAGCCGCATATGCGAAAGGATGTCGCTCAGGAGGTCCATGGCCGCTCCGTCTGTCTATATCCTCATAATATCAGAAGTACGATCTCAGGCCAGGATTATGTACGAATGATCAAGAATAATGGATGAACGATCATTCATAACACAGTCGTTCGGCGGTTGAATTACCGTGCGTCGTGGCGGATGCCGCACGCTATGAACAATTCAGACACCGAAGGAGTTTCTCATGATGAACCGACATGCGCTTGCGCTTTGCGCTGTGCTGGCCCTTTTCGCCAATGACCGTGCCGATGCCCAGTCGCCGGCCGACCTGAACGATCTGGAGATCGCCCACGTCGCCTATGTCGCCGACAATATCGATATCCGCTACGCCCATCTGGCGCTTGCGATCTCCGACAATCCGGACGTCCGCGAATTCGCCGCGACCATGATCCGCGACCATACGGCGGTGAACGAGCAGGCGCTCGCGCTGCTGGACAAGCTGAATGCGAATCCGCAGGACAATTTCCTGAGCCGGCAGCTCGGCGAAAATGCCGAGAAGCTGATCGACGAGATGAGCGGACTCCGCGGAGCCGAGTTCGATCGCCGTTATGCCGAGAACGAGCTTGCCTACCACAAGGCCGTCAACGACCTGGTCGGCAACGTCTTCATTCCGAATATCGACAATGGCGAAGTGCGCGACCTCTTCAAGGCTGGCCTGGAGATCTTCAAGGCCCATCAGGCGCACGCCGAAAAAATGGTCGGGATGCTCAATTGACCGACCTGGAACGCAGGCGCCTCGTCCTGTCCGGAGCCGCGGCGGCCCTCACCGCCGCGGTTCCGTTTGCCTCCACCGGACCCGTCGCGGCCGGACCGGTCGGTCATGCCGTCACCATCCGGGCGTTCCTGTTCGACCCTGAAGTCCTGGAGATCCGGCCGGGCGACACGGTCACCTGGACCAACAAGGACCTCGTCCCCCATACCGCCACGGCCGCCGACGGCAGCTGGGATTCCGGACGGATCGACAGGGGCGCTTCAGTCAGCCTCGTATTTCCGGAAACGGTCACGGCATCCGACTATTTCTGCAGGTTCCATCCCGCCATGAAGGCCCGGATTTCCGCCGTTTCCGGCTCGTAAGGGATGGTCCGTCTGGTGCCGCGGCTTGGACGTGCCGCGAACCGTGCATGGGGTTGTTTCCCGGATGATTTCGTAAAACACCCCCGGTTCCGCACTCAGCGGTGCGGCGGTTGCGCGGCGATCGGCGGCTCGCCGCTGTCGCCGCTGACCACCCGCTCGCGGTAGAGCGTGTAGATCCCCGTCGCCACCAGGATCGCGCTGCCCAGCATCGTCAGCCAGTCCGGCCATGCGCCGAACAGCACGATCTGGATCACGATCGCCCACAGCAGGATCGTGTAGCGGAACGGCGCGATGGCGGAGATCTGGCCCGTCCGCATCGCCTCCAGCATGAAATAGTAGCCGCCGATCAGGAATAAGCCGGAAATGCAGAGATAGAGCAGGTTGTCCGGCGAAATCGGCCGCCAGTCGCCGAACAGGGTCATCAGCGCGCCGAGTGCCGTCACCATCACCGACGACAGCGCGATAGCGCCCATCGCCGGGATGTTGGCCGGCAGCACCCGCGAGGACAGGTCCCTGAGCAGGATCGCGCCGACCGAGGCCAGCGCGAACAGCGACCAGCCGTTGAAACCCTCCGATCCAGGCCGGACGATCATGAGTACGCCGGCGAAGCCGATGGCGATCGCCGTCCACCGGCGGACGCCCACGGTTTCGCGCAGGATCAGAGCGGCCGCTGCCGTGGTCGCCAGCGGCACGGTCTGCAGGATC
>DATHRP010000793.1:0-4889 GCA_035465195.1 Afifellaceae bacterium
TACTCGATGGAAACGGCTCGTAATTCTTACTATTTCCGCCGCCAAGCCGATCTGGACAATTTTCTGGAGGGCCACCGAAAGGCCGGCCTTCGCAGTTAAGTGATCCGCAATTGGCGTTGAAACCGCGCCAACTTCCTCACAGTCTGTAACGTTATCTCACTTCCGGTTAGGGTCAGAAGCGGACATCACACGCTGCGAGATCGATGTCCGCTAAGTGCCATCACCGGAAATCTTTGACTGACCAGTTGTCCTGAGAAGACACGAAGACCCGTCGCATTGGACGGGACTCGGTGTCGCTACACTGAAAGAGCGATGAGGATCAGTCGATAGGGCCACCAGGGCCACCATCATCCGGATCACCTTCCCGCCACCAGTCCGAGCTACTGCCCCCGCCACCGCCGCCGTTACCTTCGCTGTCTGTGGTGTTCCACGATGCATCACCGGTATTGGTCACAGCTTCCCGGCCAAGTGCTGGACCATCGTCGGTATCCATGATCGAGCCGGTTCCGTCGCCCGGCTGGGCTGGCTGGGTCAACATTTCGTTGGGGGTCGAGCCGCCACCACCACTGCGGCACATCCACGGCGTGTTGTTGCAGATCCACGCCTGGGCCGCTGCTTGCTCCTGCGACGAAGGGTTAATCCCCGGTTGGCTAACCGGGTCGCTCGGTTCGGAGATTTGGCGTTCCTCGTGGACAACGTTTCCATCGGCATCAGTGACGACAGAATGTCTATCGATTGTGCCCGTATTGGGGTCATGAGTGGTAATCACTGCCGATCGGGTACCGTCGGGATCTGTCTTAATTCTGACTACGACGACCGAACCCGTGTCAGATATACCTGTTACTTGAACTTCGGTTGTTCCGTCGGAATACTGCCGTGATCTCCCGCTATGGCGTACCAAACGAATTTCCGTATCGCCGTCATGCACGACATAACGTGATGTGGTTTCATTGTTCCAAGTGCGAGTGTATGTATTGTTTCTATTATCCCGTGTTTCATTACTGGTGTGTCGAGTGTTCGGCATGCTTCCATCGCTTGCCTGACCGCGCGGATCGTTCAGCACCTGTGACGGGCTGCTCCACCCTTGGCCTTCGTCGTTGCCGGGCCGGGCGAACGGATCGTCGAAAAATTCCGGCAACTGGCCTCCAGCGGCCGGATCGTTCGGTCCGCCCGGCTGGACTTGGCCGCCCGGCTCGAAATTGGCCAGGTCAGGACGCCCGTCGTCGCGGTCAAACGGGCCGACCGGTTGAGGCTCGTTGTCAAACGCCTTGTCGAGCGCACCGTTTGCGGCGTCTTCCAGCGCATTGTGTTCTTCATGACCCCAAAGGCCGGGCAGCAGAGCGACAAGAGTTTCATCGAACAGGCTGTCATCTTCGGGAAGGCCGGTATCAGGACCAACGTTTGAATCGTTCCCGGCTTCTTGGAACTCATCATAGGGGCGGTCCGGGCGGGGCCGCGGCAGCTGTGTAAAGACCTGGACTTCCTTTCGCGCCGGAATCGTTTTGACCGGCGCCCGTGCACGATTTGCGGGAGGCCCGTCCTTTTGCATCGGCTTGCCATCCTGGCGCAGGGTTCGCGCGCGCGTGCTGTGCGGCCTCGGCACGTGAATTCGCGGCGGCCTGATCTTTATGACTTGCACTTTCGGCTTGACGTTCATGTTCGGGATCTTGCCGGCCTCGGCGGCAGGAAGAGCGCTCATAACAACGACCAGTGCCGTCATTGTTGTCAGGATCGGTCTCATGGTTTTCGCTCTCTTTGTGGGAGAGCGTATTGGACTGATCTGCTTTCTGTCCCGGCCTCTCCCGGATCGAGTCTTGAAGCCTCGCAATCTCGGGGTGTAGGCCTCATGTCCAGTTGGACGCAGGGATGAGCAAAATGGTTCAGATTCTGTTCAGGGCTCTTGGCTCCGGGTGGAATTCCGGGCGTTCAATTGAGCGGCAGAATGTCCGTCCCGGGTCAGAAGCGGACATCACGGGCCGCGTGTTTTATGTCCGCTATGTGCCAACTCCGAAAGTCTTGTGAACTGCCGACTCGACTTAATCGACAATACCCTCCCGCAAATTCGGCGCACTGTTCTGAAACGGTGTTCGGCGCCGATATCATAGTTGATCTGCGGTGCGATTGTCGTGGGTAAGCTCATCAACCGCCTGCCGGGTGATCTGTGCCGACGACCACAGGAAAAGGCTCGCCATGATGCCGGCCACAATCAGATCCGGCCATGCCGTGTCCGTCACCCATACGCCACTGGCTGCCAGGATGACAGCCAGGTTTCCAATGGCGTCGTTTCGGCTGCAAATCCAAACCGAGCGGACATTGGCGTCACCTTCGCGGTATCTGAGAAGAAGCAGGACGCTGGTGAGATTCGCAAGCAGGGCCAGCACACCGATCGCTCCCATCACCTCTGCTTTCGGCACGCCCAGAACCAAAACGTGGTATACTGTCGAGCTCAGGACCCATAGCCCCATCGCGCCAAGGCTCAGACCCTTGAAAAGTGCCGCGCGGGCTCGCCAAAGTAGCGGCATGCCGATGACAAACAGGCTGATGCCGTAGGTCGCGGTATCTCCCAGAAAATCGAGTGCGTCGGCCTTGAGCGCTTGCGAGCCGGCAAGTGTGCCGGCCAGGAACTCGACCAGGAACATTATCCCGTTGATCGCAATGACTGCCCAGAGCGCGCGTCTGTAGTCGGGCGAGAGCCCGTCGAACTTGACGCCGCTACCGCAACCACATCCGGTCATCGGGAAATCATATCCGTTGCAGTGTCACATGGTTTTGCATATCCGGCACTTAGCATCTATAGCTACGATAGGTTCAAGAGGATACGTCGTGTCGGAAGCGGAATTCACGATTGGCCATCTTGCCCGGCAAACAGGCGTCAAGGTCCCGACAATCCGCTACTACGAGGAAGTCGGATTGTTGCCCATACCCCGCAGGTCGCCGGCCAATCAGCGCCTCTACGGCAACGCTCACCTGATGCGGTTGTCGTTTATTCGCCATTGCCGCGAACTGGGATTTTCACAAGCCACGATTCGGAAACTGCTCAAGCTGTCCGACAAGCCGGATCAGCCTTGCGACTCGGTGGCCAACATCGCGCGTGTCCAGCGCGACGAGATGGATGCCCGCATTGCTCGACTGACGGAATTGAGATCCGAACTGGACAGAATGATCACGGCATGCGCCGGAGGCCCGATCAAGGACTGCCGCATCGTCGAAGCCCTGGTCGGACATGCTGGCGGTCGCATTTCCCGATCCTCGAAGACCGGTACCTTCAGCTCAAGCGATTAGCGAGCGATCAGATATCAGAGCGATATCGCCTGGCGTCGTGCTGCCAACCGCAAACTCCACATTGACTTGGCGGTGGTGCGGTTCAGTCAATCCAGAAGCATCGAAGGAATCTCTGTTGCCAGGAGAGGCAACAAGAGAACGGCGGCAAGGATAGTGATCTGGATCGCGACCAGCGGCACGGCTCCGCGGTAGATTTCCGCCATGTGAACATTCGGCGGCGCCGAGCCGCGCAGGAAGAACAGCGCGAAACCGAATGGCGGTGTCAAAAACGATGTCTGCAGGACGATGGCGATGGCCACCGCGATCCACACCCGTGTGAGCAGGGGGTTGCCGACATGGGCGCTGAAATCGAACCCCGCAATCACGGGATGGAAAATCGGCAGCGTGATCAGAACGATCTCGATCCAGTCAATGAAAAATCCCAGCACGAAGATCACGCCCAGAATGAACATGAGACTGCCCCAATCGCCGAGACTCAGTACCGCGAGCAAATTCGGAAGAAGGTCGTCCCCGCCCAGAGCCCGGAAGATGAACGAAAAGGCATTTGCGCCGACGATCACAAAAAACACCATGACTGTGATCATCCCGGTTTCCATGACGACCTCGTGCATTCGCCCCCAGGTGACGGAACCATTTAGTGCCATAAGAACGAAGGCACCGGCTGCACCGATCGATCCGGCCTGAGTAGGCGTTGCCAAGCCGGAAACGATCGAGCCCAGAACAACGCCGATTAGGACAACCGGAAGGACGAGCTTGCTGGCGAAGAAGACACCCCGATCAAAAAGACTCCCTGGCAGACCTTCGATCGAGATCTCCGTTCGGTCATTCTGAACCAGCGCCATGACGACGAAATAGGCGGTGTATGCGAGCAGCAGCAGTCCTACCGGAAACAATACGCCAGTGAACGTTCCGACGATCGGCACTTCAAGCAAATCGGCAAGAAAGAACAGCATGATGCCTGGCGGGATGATGATGCCGGCAGTTCCGGCGGCCGCAATGGATGCTGTAGCGTTCTTCGCGCCGTAGCCATAGTCGAGCATTGTCGGCAACGCGGCAAGCGCCAGCATGGCGACAGACGCTCCGATCAGCCCGGCGGCGGGTGCAAGAACCACGCCCAGCAGCAAGACCGCCACCATCAGCCCGCCCGGAACGTTTCTCAGGAAATGGGCAATGCTGACAAACAGGTCGCGCGCAAGCCCGCTCTTCTCAAGCGCGACGCCCATGAAGATCAATGGGGGAACAGCGGGATAGAGGAGATTTTCGGAAAACGTCCCGATGATACGCAAGGGAAACAGCGACAGCATCTGAACCGTCATAAGGTCGAGAGCGATCGCAATCGCGGAGAAAACGACCGATACACCGATGAGGACCAGGGCCACCGGATAACCGGAAAACAACAACAGCATCAAGCTGAGAATCAACGCAATCGGCAGAAGGGATTCCATACCGTGCCTGGTCCCCGTTCGCGGATCAGCCGTTCGGCGAGGGGCTGCGCAGAACCGCGAAATTGCGCCACGTCACAACCATGCCGGCGACCAAAAGCAACAGTGCGCCGAGAGGGACGACGGATTTTATGATCCAGCGATATGGCAGTCCCAGAGCCGCCC
>DATHRP010000794.1:0-2850 GCA_035465195.1 Afifellaceae bacterium
GACATGTCGCTAGCCGCGCCGGTGCGGGCCGCACACCCTATCTAGCGCAGAAGATGCAACACCGCCAGCATTATTGAACGCCGTTCAGTTGAATTCGAACGTGCCCTTCGTGCCGATTTATTAGCGATTTGCTGACCGAACGATGCCGGAGCCTTTGAAACTGGCGCCCGGATCGATTATCTTATGCGTGCCGGCTTGCCGGCTATGGCGATAAACGACCTGCGTAATAAACCTATCGGACCCGGGGGCAGTACCCGGCGCCTCCACCATCAACGGTGACGACGAAACGGAAGACGGCGGCACCGCTGATGATGGGGGCGAAACAGGATCGACGAGGGCGTAAAGGCTGTGTTTTCGCTCGGCATGGTATCCACCGTTATCGGGCCAACCATAATAGTTGCCAACGACAACTATGCTGAGGCTCGTCTCGCTGCGTAATGCAGTCTGACGACTTCAATTCAAGCCCTGGCCGTTAGCACGGTCAGGCGGGGTCCGGAGGCACCTGGCAACAGAAGCCTCCACTTCCATTTTATGTCGGAACAACGAGCGGAATTTTAGCGCCGTTCTGTTGCGTCGGTGGTGGCGGCGCACTAGGTTCAACCGCATGAGCGAAGACCTGATCCGATACGACATCCTGGCGCAGGAAGCGATGCGTGGTGTCGTGCGCAAGGTCCTGACCGAAGTGGCCCAGACAGGCCTCCCGGGCGAGCATCATTTCTTCATCACGTTCAACACGCGCTATCCCGGCGTCCGGGTCTCGTCACGCATTCGCGAGCAGTATCCCGAAGAGATGACGATCGTGCTGCAGCACCAGTTCTGGGATCTCAGCGTCACCGAAACCACCTTCGAGGTCGGGCTCTCGTTCAATTCGGTGCCGGAGCGTCTGCTCATACCCTTCGAAGCGATCACGGCTTTCGTCGATCCGCATGCCAGTTTCGGCCTCAAACTCGAGGCGGCGGAAGACGAGGAGCACGCCGACCTGGCGGACACGATGGCCGACATGGAAACCGAAGAAGCCGATACAGAGCCACAGGAAGCCGTCATCGAAGCCGACGCGGAAAGCGGCGAGGACGAAGCCGCTCGGGAGCCCGAAGAAGCGACCGCGGAGGCCGAACCTGCCGAAGAAGCGGAAGCCGAGGAACAGCCGGAGCCGGCGGTCAGTGGCGGCGCCGAGGTCGTGTCGCTCGACGCCTTCCGCAAGAAGAACGGCTAGACCGGCCAGTACAGCTTCGAGCCGCATGGCTGCGGCCACCGGCTATCCTGCCAACCGGGGCCTTGCGCTGACCGGGCGGGGGTGAGAAAAGCCCGTAGACTCATACTTCTGACCTGGCATCGGACCTTGAACCATGACCGGAACGCGCACTGAAACCGACTCCTTCGGACCGCTCGAGGTCCCCTCGGACAAATATTGGGGTGCCCAGACGGCACGATCCCTGATCAACTTCCGTATCGGCGGCGAGACCATGCCGGCCCCGCTGGTGCGGGCGCTCGGCATCGTCAAGCAGGCGGCGGCCCTGGCCAACAAGGATCTCGGGGTTCTGGAAGACCGGCTGGCCGACGCGATCGCCGAGGCGGCGCAATTCGTCATCGACGGCAAGCTGAACGACAATTTTCCCCTTGTCGTGTGGCAGACGGGGTCCGGCACCCAGTCGAACATGAACGCCAACGAGGTGATCGCCAACAAGGCGATCGAGATTCTCGGCGGCGAACTGGGTTCCAAGGATCCCATCCACCCTAACGATCACGTCAACCGCAGCCAGTCGTCCAACGACACCTTCCCGACCGCCATGCACATCGCCGCCAGCGAGACGGTCGCCAACACGCTGATGCCGGCCGTGCAGCATCTGCGCGACGCGCTCGACGCCAAGTCAAAGGCGTTTGCCGACATCATCAAGATCGGCCGCACCCACACTCAGGATGCGACACCGATCACCCTCGGGCAGGAATTCTCCGGATATGTCGCGCAGCTCGACTACGGGCTTCGGCGCATCCAGGAAAACCTCGACTACCTGTTTGAACTGGCACAGGGCGGCACGGCGGTCGGAACCGGCCTCAATACGAAGCCGGAATTCGCCGCCTTGTTCGCGGAAAAGGTCTCCGGGATCACCCGTCTGCCGTTCCGCACCGCGCCCAACAAGTTCGAGGCGCTGGCCGCCCACGACGCGTTCGTCTCGGCGCACGGCGCACTCAATACCGTGGCGGTCTCGCTGTTCAAGATCGCCAACGATATCCGCTTCCTCGGCTCCGGCCCGCGGTCCGGGCTCGGCGAACTGATCCTGCCCGAAAACGAGCCCGGCTCGTCGATCATGCCCGGCAAGGTCAACCCCACCCAATGCGAGGCGATGACCATGGTCTGCGCCCAGGTGATGGGCAACAATACGACGATGACCGTCGCCGGCAGCCAGGGGCATTTCGAGCTCAACGTTTTCAAGCCCGTCATGGCCTACAATTTCCTCCAGTCCGCCCGCCTGCTCGCCGATGCCTGCATTTCGTTCGCCGACAATTGCGTCGTCGGCATCGAGGCGAACGAGGAACGGATCCGCGACCTGATGGAGCGCTCGCTGATGCTGGTGACCGCGCTGGCGCCGAAGATCGGCTACGACAATGCCACGAAGGTCGCCAAGACCGCCCACAAGAACGGCACGACGTTGCGTGAGGAAGCCGTCGGCCTCGGCTTCGTGACGGAGGAGGAGTTCGACACCATCGTCCGCCCCGAAAACATGATCGGGCCGCGCTGATCGCGCCAGGCCGGGCCAGACCGTGCTCGTATCCCACAAACACCGGTTCATCTTCGTCAAGACACGCAAGACCGGCGGAACCAGCGTCGAACTGGCGCTGGCGCCACTTTGC
>DATHRP010000795.1:0-1563 GCA_035465195.1 Afifellaceae bacterium
TATTGGACACCGCGAAAAACGGCACTGCCTGTTTGACGTTCACGTGGGGCTTCATTGCGGGATGGTCGAGGTCTCCTGGTGGCGCCTGGTTGGCCTAGTCGGAAACCTTTCTGGACTCCAATAGCCGGGCAATCCGTTCGCGGCCGTTTTCCCGGGCGAATTCGGCCCAGTTCTTGCCCATGAAGACCGGTTCGCCGTCGTAGACCACGCCGTTTTCCAGCAGCCACTCGGCCATTTCGTAGCTGTCGGCCATGGCGGCAGCCTGAAGATCATAGTGGCCGATCGCGGCGCCATTTGACTGCAGGTACGTTACAAGATTCAAGTCCTTGCTGAGAACGGCGTGATACATCAGCGTCAAGCCGTGCGGGCCCGGCACGCTGACAATCGACGGATCACTGGAAACGAACGCCGTAACGACTTCGGTATCGCCCGACATCGCGGCATAGAAGATGTCCTTGCGCGCGCCATGATCGAGCAAGACCGACGCGATGTCCCGCCGCCCCATGTGTGATGATGCGCCCAACGCCGATTCGAAGTCGCCGCCACCCCAGTCAATGCAGGCGTTGGCGAGTTTCGGCTCTTCCTTCAGCATACTCTTGATGACATCCACATTGAAGTGCGCGTCGTTGACGAATTGCCTTATCTTCTCCGCGGAATAGGGCTGCGGAGGCGATGCATCGGAAGGATCCTCCGCCTTGCTCTGGCCCAACGCCCTGCCGGTCAGGCTCAAGCCTCCAGCTACAACTGCGCCCCAGGCGGTAGCGCGAAGGAATTCCCGGCGAGCGGTTGGTTTTGCGGTAACTGCGTTCATGGTTCTCGTTTTAGTTTGGGGTTGGGTGTTGTTGCGTGGCGCGGTGGATTCGCTCGGCAAGAAGTTGATTGGCCGCCTATTCAGCTCGCAGCGCGATCACCGGATCGACCTTTGTTGCCCGTCGCGCGGGAATCAGACTGGCGGTCAATGCCACCAGCGACAGACCCAACGCGACCGCCAGGTACGTGACCGGATCGAGCGCGGAGACATCGAACAGCAGGCTGCTCAGGTAGCGGCTTACGACGAAGGCCCCGAACAAGCCCAGGACCAGGCCGAGACCGGTCTTCCACAGCCCTTGTTGCAGCACCATCGTCAGAACCTGCAGTCGGCCGGCTCCGATAGCGGCGCGGATACCGAACTCGCGACGGCGCTGCTGCACGTCGTAGGCGAGTAGGCCGTAGATTCCGATCGCCGAAACGAACAAGGCCAGCGCCGCGAAGACACCGGTCAACAGCGTCGTTCCCTGGCGCTCAAGATGAAGATTGCCCAAGGGGACCTCCAACGAGGTCGGATTCACCAAGTAGAGCTCTGGGTCGATCTCCTGCAGCTTCGTCCTCGCTTCCCGGATGACGACTTCAACCGGACGGGTGGTTCGGAGGAGGAGGCTAAAGGAGCTGGTTTGGTATTGGTTGCTGCAAACATAGAGCACCGGCAGCCCATCACGATCCTCCAATCCCTTGTAGATGGCTCGGCCGGCGACCCCAACCACGCGTTTCCACGGACCCGTGGCCGCTCCCCATCTGACCTCTGCA
>DATHRP010000796.1:0-3498 GCA_035465195.1 Afifellaceae bacterium
TTTCCGCCACCTACCAGGCCGGAAAGCCGGGCAGCGGCATCCGCTCGGCTGATTGGCTAACAGAGCTGCGGACATCGCGTGATATCGCGTTGCACAATTTTCTCTCTACATGGCCGGCCGGACGGCCGGCGAGATCGCCGCGAACCTGACCGCCGGCGGCGTGCCCGCCGATATGCCGGTGGTCATCGGAAAGGCAGTTACACGGCCCGGGGAAACGTGCTGGGCGGGACGGCTCTCGGAACTTGGCGACGCCATGACGGCAATGGGCTACGACGAGCCCGTTCTGGTCGGAATCGGCCGCACGTTCGATCCGTTGCTCGGGCATTCCCGCATGCCCGCGAGCAGCGACCTGGCGATCGCCGTCTAGCGTTGCGGGCCAACGCAAAACGGGCCGCCCGAGGGCGGCCCGTCTGTATGACCCGGCGCCGTTGGGCCTAGCGCTTGGAGAACTGGAAGCTCTTGCGCGCCTTCGCCTTGCCGTACTTCTTGCGCTCCACCACCCGCGGGTCGCGGGTCAGGAAGCCCTGCTTTTTCAGGACAGCGCGAAGCTCCGGCTCGTAATGGGTGAGCGCCTTGGAAATGCCGTGGCGCAGCGCACCGGCCTGGCCCGACAGGCCGCCGCCGGAAACGGTGGCGATGATGTCGTACTGGCCGTTGCGGTCGACCGCCACAACCGGCTGCTGGATGATCATCTGCAGGACGGGACGGCCGAAATAATCCGTATAGTCCTTCTTGTTGACCGTGATGCGGCCGGTGCCGGGCTTCACCCAGACGCGAGCCACCGCGTCTTTGCGCTTGCCCGTGGCATAGGCGCGGCCGTGCTCGTCGAGTTTCTGGACATAGACGGGCGCTTCCGGGGCAGCCGTTTCGGTGCCCATGGCTTCGCCGAGGTCTTCGAGGGTCTGGACGTCAGCCATGATCAGGCGCTCCGTGCGTTCTTGGAATTGAGGGATGCGATGTCGAGCTTTTCCGGCTGCTGGGCCACGTGGGGATGCTCGGCGCCGGCATAGACGCGCAGGTTCTTGAGCTGCTGGCGCGTCAGCGGGCCGCCCGGCATCATCCGTTCGACCGCCTTCTCGACCACCCGCTCCGGGAACCGGCCCTCGATCATCTTGCGCGCGGTGCGCTCCTTGATGCCGCCGGGATAGCCGGTGTGCCAGTAGTACTTCTTCTTGTCGAGCTTGTTGCCGGTCAGCACCACCTTGTCGGCGTTGATGACGATGATGTTGTCGCCGCAATCCATGTGCGGCGTGAAGGTCGGCTTGTGCTTGCCGCGCAGGCGGGCGGCGACGATGGACGCCAGCCGGCCGACCACCAGACCCTCGGCATCGATGAGAACCCATTTCTTCTCGATGTCGGCCGGTTTTGCTGTGTAGGTTTTCATTTTGTCCTCGGGACTGACCTAAAAGGTGCAAACAAAAGCGCCCCCGGTCTGCCGGAGGCGATGTCGGGGCGGTGATACTGCCACAAACAGATGCTGTCAATACGCTTTGTCGGATAAAAAGTGAACGAAATCAGATAGTTATAAAAAAGGTATTATATTACCGCATATTAGCGGCGCGGCGGGATCGAATAAGTCGCCGTGGCGTGAGCGACGGGATCGGGATCGTCGCCGCTGACGATGGAGACTTCCGTCACCGCCAGCTGCTTGCCTAGCTTGAGGAGGCGGCATTCGCCGGTAAGGTCGCCCGGTGGCGGCTTGCGCAGGAAATTGATGTTGAGGTTGGTGGTGACGGCGAGCGCCACCGGGCCGATATGGCCGAGTATCGTCACATAGGCGGCGAAATCGGCAAGCGAGAACATGGACGGGCCCGAAACGGTACCACCGGGTCTAAGGTGACGGTCCTGTGCCTCCATCCGGACCGTCGCCGTGCCGGGCTTGACGGCGACAACATGGAAGGCCCGGCCGCCGGCATGGATCTGCGGGAACTCCCGGTCAAGGAAGTCGCTCACCTCGGCGGCGGTCATCACGGGCTGCAGGCTGGTCGAGTGCGACATCACGGGTTCAATCGGCGGGGACAAATCTGCTAGAAGGGAATGCAGCAACCGAGGTAACCCGAGGATGACGGTGTCCACAAGTACAACCGCCATTGTCAGCAGCGAAATCCTGCTCCGGCAGAAGGCCGACCATGTCCTGCGACTGACCCTGGCGAGCCCGCCTGCCAACACGCTGTCGGAGGCGATGATCGACGCCCTAAGGGACGCACTCGAGGCGGCGGCCGGCGACGACGGCGTCCGGGTAATCGTCATCGCGGCGGAGGGGCGGATCTTCTGCGCCGGCCACGACATGCATGAGATGACGGCGCACCGCGCCGATGCCGATCGCGGCAGGGCCTATTTCTCAGACATTCTGGGCCGCTGCGCCGGCATGATGCAGCAGATCGTCCGCCATCCCAAGCCGGTGATCGCCGAGGTCAACGGCCTGGCGACCGCCGCCGGTTGCCAGCTCGTCGCCACCTGCGACCTGGCGATCGCCTCGGAGAACGCAGCCTTCTGCACGCCCGGCGTCAATATCGGCCTGTTCTGTTCCACTCCGATGGTGGCGCTGTCGCGCAACATCGGCCGCAAGCAGGCGATGGAGATGCTGCTGACCGGCGAGACTATCGACGCGGGCACGGCGCGGCAGTTCGGGCTGGTGAACCGGGTCGTGCCGCCGGAGTATCTGAACCAAATTGTTAACAAGTACGCACAAACAATTGTGTCAAAGCCGATTTATACCGTGACAATCGGCAAGGAAGCGTTCTACCGGCAGGCTGAGATGGGCCTGTCGGACGCCTACGACTACGCCGCCCGGGTGATGGTGGAGAACATGCTGGCGCGGGACGCGGAGGAGGGCATCGGCGCCTTCATCGAGAAGCGCGATCCCGACTGGAGCAAGTGTTGAGCGATCTCGCCTATTCCGACGCGTTTATTCGCGGCCTGCTTGAGGGTGTTCGCACGGTCGCCATCGTCGGCGCCAGCCTGAAGGATGTCCGGCCGAGCTACTTCGTCGTGCGATACCTGATCGACAAGGGCTACGAGGTCTATCCGGTCAATCCCGGCCAGGCGGGGAAGCAGGTGCTCGGCCGTGAGGTCTATGCCTCGCTGGCCGATATCCCGGTCGCCCTGGACATGGTCGACATTTTCAGGGGCTCCGAAGCCGCCTCCGGCATTGTCGACGAGGCGCTTGCGCTCGATCCGCAGCCCCGGGTGATCTGGATGCAGCTCGGCGTGCGCAACGACGAGGCGGCGGCCAAGGCGGAGGCCGCCGGCCTCACCGTCGTCATGAACCGCTGCCCGAAGATCGAGTACGGCCGGCTCTCCGGCGAGATCAGCTGGTCCGGAGTCAATTCCCGGACCATCTCGGCCAAGCGGCCGATCCTGCGGAAAGGCTTCCAGAAGCGGGGCATTTAATACACAGGAGACGCGCCATGTGGCTCGATAATTTGCTTGGCGACCTGAATGAAACCGCAGCCAACATTGGCATCACGTTCAGCCAGAAATCGCCCGCCGACGGGA
>DATHRP010000797.1:0-3600 GCA_035465195.1 Afifellaceae bacterium
CGAGACGCTCCGACGTCAGGCAATCGCTGCCGCCGCGGAAAGACCAGATCGCGCCGCTCGAATGCACGGTGTAGTCGCCATTGCCGTCGAGCCCGTTGCGAATCAGTCGCGGGATCTCGCTCCCCTGTGGCTGCCCCATGACCCGGACCAGGTAAGGTCCGTCTCCGGTGCCGATCCGCCTGGACTGGCCGGCGGCGAGGCTCGCGGTGCCGGCAAGCTCTGTACCGTTGTCGCCGATATCCTCCACGACAACCTGGATCTCACCGACCGTGCAGTTCCTCATCGTCATGGCATCCGCCGGTTGGCCGGCGATTGCGCCGCCGGCCAGCACGGCTGCGGCGATTGTCTTTGTGATCGGGTTGGTCATCGTGCGGCCTCGGTATCCGGTACTCGGGCCTAACCTACAACGCAGACCGCGCGGGCGGCATGGGGTCTGCACCCCATTTGCCGTCGCCCGTGCCGGGAGCGGACCATCCGCCGCGACGGTAAACGACACCCGCCGGCTAGCCGTCGCTCCTGAGCCTGTCCACGTTGCGCCGCATCTGACGCATCACCGTCAGGAAGACCTCAAGATCGTCGGGATCGATGTCGCGGATCAGCTGCCGCTCGCGCTCCAGCGCGAGGGAGAGGATGTCGTCGTGCAGCCTGTAGCCCTTGTCGTTGAGCCACCAGATCTTCTTGCGCGGATCGCCCTCCGAAGCCTCGAATTCCAGGTATCCCTGGTCGCAAAGGCGCGTCAGGGCGCGGCTCGTCGCGCCCTTGTCGAGGGCGATGACCTCGCAGGCGCGCGAAGCCGGTATCCGCGGCTCGTTCGCCAGCATCGAAACGACCCGCCATTCGACGATGCCGACGCCGAACCGTTCCAGGTAAAGCTGCGATGCACCGCGCGACAGCGCATTGTTCACCGAGGTCAGGAAATAGGGGATATAGGTGGTGATATCGACCACGTCCCGGCCGTGGCGCTGCCGCGTCGGCTTCGACTTGCGGCCTTCGGGGCAGGGTCTCGCCTCGCTTTCGGACCCGTTTCCGCGATCTTTCCTGTTCATTGGTCCTTTGCCCCCGCCACCTTGTCTCGGAATGCCTTCAGGTCGAAGCCCGCTTCATCGAGTTCCGTTCGGGTGAAACGTCCGGCCGTGCCGAGCATCCTGCGCGCCATCATGTGGTCGGCCGGGACATTGACCGTCTCGCAGCCGATGAATGTCCCGTCCCGGAAGCAGTGGACGCTGAGCCTGCCGTCGCCGCCGTCGATACTGACGCGGTCGTCTGCGGGGCCGGTGAGGCCGGCAATCTGTAGCTTGCGGTCACCCTGGTCGCTCCAGAACCACGGCACCGCGTCATAAACCCCGTCCGCTCCGGTCAGCCGCGCGGCGACGAATTTCGCCTGGTCAGTGGCGTTCTGCACCGATTCGAGTCGGATGCGCTCGCCGCTTGCGGGGTCGGGGAAGGCCGCGCAATCGCCGATTGCCGAGACTGCCGGGTCGCCGGTCTGCAGCCGCTCGTCGACCACGATACCGTTGTCCACGTCAAGGCCGGCTGCCGCCGCCGGCTCCACGTTCGGCACGATGCCGGCGGCAACGAGCACCATGTCGCAATCGACGGTCCGACCGTCGGCGAGCCTGACGCCCGCGACCCGGCCCTGACCGTCGTCCGTCAGTCCGGCCGCCATCGCCCCCGTTTCAAGCGCCACACCGGCCGCGCGATGGAACTCGGCGAAATAGGCGGAGACGGGTTCCGACACGACGCGACCCATGACGCGCGGCGTAGCTTCCAGCACGGTGACCGCCTTGCCGAGCCCGCGGGCGACGGCGGCGAATTCCAGTCCGATGAAACCGCCGCCGATAACGACGGCGTGGGATATCGAACCGAGCCGCTCGCGGATGTCGGCGGCGTGCGCTAGCGTCCGCAGTTCGACGACATTCTCCAGGCCCGCGCCGTCCAGCGGCAGTTGCCGGTTGCGGGCGCCGAGCGCCAGCACAAGGTGGTCGTAGCCGATGGCGCTGCCGCTGCCGAGCGTGACTGCCCGCGCTTGACGGTCGATCGCATCGACGCGGTTTTCATTCAGCAGCTCGATCCGGTTGTCGGCGAAGAAATCGGCGTTGCGCAGCACCAGACGCTCGGCCGCACCGTCTTTCAGGTAGGCCTTGGAGAGCGGCGGCCGTTGGTAGGGCAGGCCGGGCTCGTCGCCGACCAGGGTAATCTCGCCGTCAAAGCCCAACTGGCGCAGGCTGACTGCTACCTGCAGGCCGGCCTGGCCGGCGCCGGCGATGACGACGGGGCCGGCCATCAGGCCAGCTTCTCTTGCTCACCCTTGACCGGGGCGAAGCGATAGGCGACGCAAATACGGTCGGCATCGGTGCGGTCGAGCATGTTATCCTTGCCTTCGGCATGTTGCGCCAGCGACCCGCAGGTGTCTGCCCTCATGGTCGCAGCCTGTGATCAATCCGCTGCGGGCGCAAACGCCGCGAAAACTTCCTCGCCGGTCATCATCTCGGTCTCGCCGGCAAATTCATAATAGGGTGGCCGTGAATCGGTAAAGACCTGCAACGACATGCGGAAGATGGATTGATCCTCGATCAGCCCGGCCGAGATGAAGAAATTGTCGCTGCCGACAAGCTGGTAGAACAGGTTCGACCCGCATCTGCCGCAGAATCCGCGTTCCGCCCAGTCGGAAGAACGGAAGCGGTTGACAGCGTCTTCGCCTTCGAAGGCCACTCCGGAGCATCTGACCGCCAGGTACGGACCGGATGACCAGCGGCGGCACATGTCGCAATGGCAGGCCGTCACTTCGGGCTTGTCGGTGGAGGCGCTGAACCTGACCGCGCCGCACATGCATTGTCCCTTCAAGGCCGTCTTCTCAGGCATTGGTTTGTTTCCTCTCTATACCCGGAGCAAAATCGCGTCCGGGCCAGGGACCACCCTTAGCAGATCATCGCTGCTTCCGAACCCTTGCATGTCCGCATCGCGCCAGACGATCGCGATCGGCGGGACCATTGCCGTTCCAACACGCATTTTTGAACGGCCAGGCCGTTCCACGTCCAATTCCCGTCCCTATCTGACCGGAAATCGATGATTGCCGGATCAACGGCCAGACTGGAGGGACGCTCAATGACATTCCATGCACCAGCCGCAAAGAAAACCCGTCGCGCGGCCTTGATGGCCGGGCTCGTCTCACTGGTCCTGGCCGGCACGGCGGCGCCGCTCTCCGCCCAGGAAGCGAAACGCTCTCTGGAGCCGGTGACCGGCGACGTCTATCGCTTCCAGAACAATTTCCACAACGCCATGGTCGTCGTCACCGACGAAGGGATCGTCGTCACCGATCCGATCAACGCCAACGCCGTGGACTGGTTGAAGGGCGAACTGGCGAGCCGCTTCGGCAAGCCCGTCACCCACATGATCCTCTCGCACAGCCATGGAGACCACGCCTCCGGAGGTCAGGCCTGGGGCGACATCGCCGTGATCGCTCACGAGAACACGGCGAAGCATGTCGAGGCCGGTAACGTCGACACGGCGATGCCGACCGAGACCTTCGCCGATGCCCACGAATTTTCGGTCGGCGGCAAGACCTTCGAAATGACCTATCTGGGCGCCGGTCATGGCGAC
>DATHRP010000798.1:0-5793 GCA_035465195.1 Afifellaceae bacterium
CGACCAATCAGCCGGTCCCGACCGCGGATGCACCGACCCGGTTTGTAGCCATCGGTTCGGAATTCGATGGCGCATTCGCGCAATATTGCATCGTTCCCGCCGCCCAGCTTCACGATGTCAGCGCCTCGCCTTTGACGGACGTGGAGATCGCTGCACTTCCATGTGCGCACGGTACCGCCTTCAATCTCCTGAGCAGGGCGGTCGTCGGCGCCGGCGACCGGGTGCTGATTACCGGCGCATCCGGCGGCGTCGGTCTGGCGGCCGTGGAACTGGCAAAACTGAAGGGCGCCCATGTCGCCGGCGTCGCCAGCGCCGGGAAGCAGGAGGCGGTGTCGGCAGCCGGCGCGGATTCGGTCATGGATCGGAATGCGAAGCCGGAGAGCGGCGCCTTCACGGTGGTGATCGACGTTGTCGGCGGCGCGAAGTGGCCCGACTTTATCGGCGCCCTGACGCCCGGTGGACGCTACGCCACTTCCGGCGCCATAGCCGGACCGATGGTCACGGCGGACCTGCGCACGATCTATCTCAATGACCTGACGATCTACGGCTGCTCCTACACGCCGCATGCCGTGTTCGCTGAACTGGTCGGGTTGATCAATGCCGGCCGGGTCAAGCCGCTGGTCTCGAAGACCTATCCGCTCGCCGACATCAATGCGGCGCAGGCGGATTTTGCCGCAAAGACGTATCCCGGAAAGCTGGTGCTGATCCCGCCGCCGACCTGACGGGCAGGACTGAATTGTGGACGGCGAAACCCGCTTTTTCCTCGAACGTGATTCACATCCGTTCGCGGCGGATGGCGGCCCGACCCGCGTCGACTTGCGATTGGTCCCGGGATAGGATCGCTGCTGACTTTCCCTCCAGCGACATATCGGGGAGCTGCGGCATGGATGGATTCAAGGGCGTTTTCCCCTATCTGGTCTCGCCGTTGGACAATGCCGGAAAGATAAACACACCGGTCCTGGAAACGTTGTGCAACGATTTGATAGAGGCAGGGGTGCACGGCCTGACGCCGTTGGGCTCGACCGGTGAATTCGCCTATCTGGATGCCGGCCAGCGCGAGCAGGTTGTCGCGGCGACGATCAACGCGACGGACAAAAGAGTTCCGGTCGTGGCCGGTGTCGCCTCGACCTCCACAAGCGACGCCGTCCGGCAGGCCAAGACGTATGAACGCCTCGGCGCCGACGGCATCCTCGCAATCCTGGAGGCCTATTTTCCGGTGCCCGATTCCGGGGTGGAGGCCTATTTCCGGGCGATTGCGGACGCGGTGGATATCCCTGTGGTGCTCTATACCAATCCCAACTTCCAGAGGTCCGATCTCACGCTCGATACGATCCTGCGGCTGAGCGAACATCCACGGATCGGCTACATCAAGGACGCTTCGACGAATACGGGCCGCCTGCTTTCGATCATGAACCGGTGCGGCGGGAAGATCCGGGTGTTCTCCGCTTCCGCCCACATCCCGGTCGCCGTGATGCTGATCGGCGGTGTCGGCTGGATGGCCGGTCCCGCCTGCATCGTCCCGAAGGAAAGCGTGCGTCTTTATGAACTGTGTCAGGCAGGTGAGTGGGACAAGGCCCTGCAGCTGCAGCGCAAGCTCTGGGGGCTCAACGAGGCATTTGCGCGCTTCAACCTGGCCGCCTGCGTCAAGGCGGGACTGCAGATCCAGGGCCACGACGTCGGCGAACCGGTCGCGCCGACAGCCGCGCTGAACGATGAACAGCGCCAGTTCATCAGGGATACCCTGAGCGGCATCACATGAGTCCGCGTGCAGGGCATTTCGGCGCCATGTCCGTTATCTCGCTGGAACCGTGGGGTTTGGGTCAAGCGTCAGCGGTCCGTCAGGCACTTGGAGCGGAGCGGCCCGACACGATCCGGTCAGACCAGAACGGCGCGGTCGCCGCCTAGATCCGCATCTGGTAGCTGGCCGGCGCCCAGCGGTAGCTGCCACCGCTTCTTTCCACGAAGCCGAGGGATGGAAACGGCATATGATGGCCGATCACCGGGATACCGTCCGTCGCCACCATATCGAGGACACGCTTGCGGGTCGCGATCGCCGTATCCGGATCGTCGTCGAAGAAGACCCTGGCCTCCGGCACCTGCAGCGAGAAGACGTAGTGATTGGCCAGGTCTCCCCAAAGCAGCACCTGGCTTCCCCCGTCTTCGACCATGAACATCATGTGCCCGCGCGAATGCCCGTAGGCCTCCATCGCGGTGACGCCGGGCGCGACCGCGCCCCCGGGCGCAAGGAAGGTCATGTTTTCGGCCAGCGGCACCACCAGCTCAAGGAACATCTCCCGATTCTGCATCCGGTTTTCCGGCAGGCGGACGCCGGAATTCCACTCATCGAACTCGACCTGCGAGATCGCATAGCGCGCGTTCGGGAAGGCCGGCGCATCGTCGATCGTCACGCCGAGGATGTGATCGGGATGAACATGGGTGAAGACGACCACGTCGACATCTTCCGGCGCGTATCCGGCCTCGGCCATTCGGGCGCGCAGGAGCCCGGTGTTTTCGGTCGGTCCCTTCGCGCCGAAACCGACGTCGAACAGGATCAGTTCTTTGCCGGTATTGACAAGCGTGGGTACGAACGGGTGCTCGAACCGGTCCGCGGAAATGTGGTTCGCCGCGCCCAGCGCTGCGATATCGTCTTCGCCAAGATCGAGGCAGAAGGGCGGTTTCACGCTATCGCGAAGAATTGCGCCGTCGAGAATGGCAGTCACTTCGAAGCCGCCCAGGCGAAACCGGCTGATGGTGGCGAAGATTTCGCCCTGCAGGGCTGCGGTCATGCTGTCTCCATTTTTCCGTCGGGCCTATACTAAGCCCGCTTCCGCCGTCCCGCTCAAGCCGGAAACCTGAGGTCCGGCGATTTTGTCCGGTCCGCGGGTCTCGCCGGCGGCGAAACGGGTCCGGCGTCAGCGGCAATCCGGACCTATCGGTCAACAGGCGTAGTCAGAAGGCAGTCGCGAAGCCGGCCGGCACACGGCTTGCTTCAGTCCGCGACTTTGAGGGGCAGCTTGGTCGTGTACTTGATCTGCTCTATGGCGAAAGTCGAGCTCACGTCCTTGAGCTTGGCCGCCGCGATCAGCTTCTTGTAGAACACGTCGTAGGCGTCGATGTCCGGCACGACGACGCGGAGCAGATAGTCGACCTGCCCGCTCATCCTGTAGAACTCCACCACCTCGGGAAAACTCTCCACGGCGCTGTGGAACTGGTCCAGCCATTCCTGGCTGTGCTCGGGCGTGGTGATGGCGACGAACACCGTCATGTTCGCGCCGACCTTGCGCGGATTGAGCAGCGTCACGCGGTCCAGAATGACCCCGCCCTCCTCAAGCCGCCTGATCCGCTCGTCGCACGAGGCCTCGTCCAGGCCGGTCCGTTCCGCGATATCCTTCGCGCTCAGCGACGCGTCGGCTTGAAGAAGGTCCAGGATCCTGGCGTCTGTCTGGTCCATTTTGATTGCTGTTCGTCTATGACAGGGTATCGGTCGTTTCCGGGGAACGATTTGAGTTTAGGCGCGTCACCGGAAATGTGAAACACATAATATGATATGGCGCGGCGACCGATGGGCGGCCGCATGGCTTGAACGGGAGACGCGAGGGGCGTGCTCGAGATCGTCAACATCACACCGGAGTTCGCGATCGGTCCGCAACCTTCGGCGGAGGATTTCGAAGCCATTCGCGCGGCCGGGTTCGCCTCGGTCCTGAACGCGCGGCCCGACGACGAGGACGGCAGCTACCTGCTCTCGCAGGACGCGGAACCGCTGGCGCACGCGAACGGTCTCGCATATGCCCACAGCTCGACCGAGAACCACGCGATTTTCGAACCCGATATCATCGACCGCTTCGAACAGGCGCTTGCCGAACTTCCCAAGCCGATCTTCGCCCACTGCAAGAGCGGGACACGGGCGGCGATCCTGTGGGCGCTCGTTGCCGCGCGTCATCGCGACGTCGAGGACGTCATCGCCACGCTGCGTGCGGCCGGCCAGGAGCTCGATTTCCTGGAGCAGGAGCTCCGCGAATCCGCCGAGGCCGCGCGCGAATCGCCGTTCCGCCTGAAGCAGGACGCGCTGCTCGGCCTGAGCCGGTCCAGCCTGCTTGGCGGCAGCGAGTCCGATCCTGACGAGACATAGGCTTGGAAGCCGGCATCGACGTCAGCCGCCGGCACCTGGCGGCGCCTTCGCAATTAAATCGAAAGAGCCCGATCGCAGAGGCGTAGCGGGCATGCCGGCCGCCGGCGGGTCCGGCTTACGCGGCGAGTGAAAGCGGGATAGTACCTGTCTCTCAACTCCCAAGAGGGGAAGACAGCGGGGACGAACCCTGTCGCTAAGCGTTTAAACTGACGGATGTTTCCAAACCGGTTGATCTGATAAGAGCGTTCATCAGAAAATAAGCTACGGACGTTCCGTGTTTCATCACCGTCCTTCTTCTGTAACAACCAACGTTCATTAGGGGATGACAGCCGCCACGCTAACTTCTCGTGGCCCCGGTATACGTAGCTTCCGACATTTCTTCCCGCCCGCCTTCGTTGGGCAACAATGAAGTCATCCCACGTATCACACTGGTACAGGCGGACACCTGTATCTTTGAAGGTTGTTGTAATTGCCATCCCGATGGGGTCACCTAATGATGCGCCTAAATGTCGCCTCAGTAGAGCGAGCGCCTTAACACGGGTCAACGCAGCGGCGTATGCGAATAGAGCATCCAGAGCGGCTACGGCCCGCCAACCTGCTGCTCCAGCAACGCGGCATAGCGATCCATCGGCACCGCTTCCATAGACCCGTTACTCATTGAGACCTTTTCCCATCAGCGGCCGTCCGCCCGATATGGCTGCCTGAATGCCCAGCGCCACTGACCGCGCTCCACGTCAAAGGGTTTCGCCTTGTAGATCACGACCCGAATTTCCACATTGGGGTTGCATGAAGAGACGCAATTCAGCGTCGCCAACCTGTCTTCTCCGGCAAGGTGGCCAAACCATGCGGTCGGTATCAACCGGCAACGAAAGGAGGTTCCGATGACACCATTTCGATTTCTATTTCAGAAACGCCTGCGCGCCTGAAAGGGAATTGCCGGTCGCCAATTCCGCGTCCTCGCATTCGAAACCGTCTATAATAAAAAGGAGCCACCATGCACAGGAAATGGATCACCGTCCTGCAGGCCGCCGATACGGCTGCCCGCTGGCATGTCAGTCAGAGGCGTAAGGGCGAAAACGCCGAACCCTACATCAACCATCTATTGCACGTCGCCGCCATGGTGACGGAAGCGACTAACGGGAAAGACCCCGAATTGGCGATCGCCGCGCTTCTGCACGATGCCATCGAAGACCAGCAGATATCGCGGGATAAGATTGCCGAAGAGTTCGGTGATGACGTAGCGTCTCTGGTGGCAGAAGTGACCGACGACAAGAGCCTGCCGAAACAGGAGCGCAAGGAGCTTCAGGTCAAGCATGCTCCGCACAAGTCCGACCGCGCCAAGATCATCAAGCTGGCGGACAAGACCAGCAATCTGCTGGCGTTGGCAGACAGCCCGCCGGCTGACTGGTCGATGGATAGGCGACGGGAATACGTAGTTTGGGCACGACAGGTCGTCGACGGCCTGCGCGGTGTCTGTCCGCCGCTGGAGGCGCGGTTCGACGCCGCGGCGAAGCAAGCGGAAGCAGCGGTTCGAGCTTGATCTTGAGGCTTCTCGTGTTCCACGGCGCGAGTTTTCATATGCCACCGTGGATGCGCCACTATCTGGTGATATAATGCTCCAGTTGTTCAATAATGAACTTTTGTTCGCTGATGATGCTTTTGAC
>DATHRP010000799.1:0-3348 GCA_035465195.1 Afifellaceae bacterium
CCCTCGATCTCGCCGCCGAGCCGGTGCGCCTCGAACTCGGCGACCACCGCCTGCAGGCCGGCACCACCGACATCCATCTGGTAGAGCGCCTGCACGGCGGCCAGGCGCGCCGCGCCGCGCTGGTTAGCCCCCTTCGCCGGAACGTTGGCTGCATCCGCCATATCTACTCGAACCCGAACTGCTGGCGCAGGTCGGCCATGGTAATGGCCGCCTTGGCCGCCGCGCCGCCCTTGTTCTTTTCGGTGACGCGCGCCCGCGCCCAGGCCTGCTCGCGGTTTTCGACCGTCAAAATGCCGTTGCCTACGGCCAGCGATTTCTCGGTCGCCAGCGCCATGATCGCGCGCGCGGATTCATTGGCGACGATATCGTAATGGCTGGTCTCGCCACGAATCACGCAACCGAGCAGGATATGGCCGTCGAAATTTGAACGGCCGGAATTGACGATCATCGAAAGCAGCGCCGGGATCTCCAGGACACCCGGCACGAAGATCCGCTCATAGGTCGCATCGATGCGTTTCAGCTCCGCATCGGCGCCCTCCCAGAGCGCCTCGGAAATGTCGCTGTAGAACCGCGCTTCCAGTACAGAATAGTGTCCGCTCATTGCCGTCCCTTGGTCATTTGCCGTCAGCCCTCGCCGCGCCGGCAACTGTCGAGGCGATCCAGATAACGCGCAAACACGTCGACTTCCAGATTGACCGTGTCGCCGACGCTCTTCTCGTCCCATGCCGTCACCTGCAGCGAATGCGGGATCAGCATCACGGAGAATGTCCGGCCGTCGACCCCGTTCACGGTCAGCGACGTGCCGTCGAGCGCGACCGAGCCCTTGGCGGCGATGAACCGCGACAGTTCGTCAGGCACCTCGAACGTGAAGCGCGCCATGTCGTCCTCGTCGGCTCGCCCGGTGATCGTGGCGACCCCGTCGACATGCCCGCTCACGATATGACCGCCGAGCTCGTCGCCGGCCCTCAGCGCGCGTTCCAGGTTGATCCTGTCGCCTTCCGACCATTGGCCGAGCGTCGTGCACGCCAGCGTCTCGCTGGAGGCATCGACGTCGAACAGACAGCGACCGCCGGCCGCCTCCCTGGCCACCACGGTCAGGCAGACACCTGAACAGGCGATCGATGCGCCGAGATCGATCGTTCCGCAATCGTAGCCGCAGGCGACCCTCAGCCGCACGCCCGCCTCCCGCGCCGCGACGGAAACGATCTCGCCGACATCGGATATAATACCCGTAAACATGGCTCAGCCGACCCTCTGATAGCGGACCATCGTATCATCGCCGAACCGGCGCTTACCAGCCGGCCGGAACCGCGCATCGTCATCGATTGCCGAGAGAGGCAGGCCCGCAAGCGCCGGCACGCCGTCGCCGCCGATCTCCATCGGGCTTCGGAACAGGATGATATCGTCGGCAAACCCTTCGGAGAGGAGACAGGCCGCCACGTGCGAGCCGCCCTCCACGAGCACCCGCGTCAGGCCGTATGTGCCGAGTCGCTTGAGGACAGCCGCCATGGCAAGCCGGCCGTCATGCTCGGGCACGGTCAGCGTTTCCACGTGGCTGCCGAAGCCGGATCGGGCCTCCCGGCCGCTCGTCTCGCCCACCATGCGCAACACCGGCACGTTCCCGGGCGCCGCGAAGATCCGCCGGTCCGGCGCGAGACGGCCGTGGGTGTCGAGCACCACGCGCACAGGCGAGCGGTGCTCCAGGCCGGGCAGCCGGCAGGTCAGTTGCGGGTCGTCGGCCGTCACCGTGCCGCTTCCCACCAGTATCCCATCGTAGCGCGACCTCAGCGCCTGGACGTGAGCAGACGCGCGCGCACCGGTAATGGCCACCTGGCCGGCATCCCTGCGGCCGATCATGCCGTCACCGGAAACCGCCAGTTTGAGCGTCACCCACGGACGGCCCGTTGCAAGGCGCCGGACATGACCCCGATGGGCATCATCCGCCGCCGCCGTGCCGTCGGCCAACGCGACCGGTATACCGGCCGCCTCCAGCCTCTCCAGCCCGCTGCCGCTGACCCGCGGGTCGGGATCGGTCATGGCGACCACGACGCGGCCGATCCCGGCCGCGATCAACGCATCGGCGCAGGGCGGCGTCTTGCCGAAATGCGCGCACGGTTCGAGCGAGATGTAGAGGGTGGCGCCGCCGGCCGCGCCGGCCGCGGCCTCGAGTGCGACCTGTTCGGCATGCGGCCGCCCGCCGGCAGCCGTGCGGCCGGCAGAGATGACATGACCGTCCTTCACCAGGATCGCGCCCACCGAGGGGTTAGGCCAGGTCGTGCCGAGGCCACGGGCACCGGTACGGATGGCTGCGAGCAGATGACGCTGATCCGCTGCGGCAGGCTTGTCAGGCATCCTCGTCTGCTCGCGCACGCTTCATCCCGGCATCGTCGGCCGAGAGTTCGTCGAGCACCGCCTCGAAATCCTTGGCTTCCCGGAAGTTCCGGTAGACCGACGCGAACCGCACATAGGCAACGTCGTCGAGCTCCTTCAGTCCGTCCATGACGAGCAGTCCGATCTCCTCGGACCGGATATCCGGCTCGCCGCGGCTTTCGAGCTGGCGGACGATGCCCGACACCATGCGCTCGATGCGCTCCGGCTCGACCTCCCGCTTGCGCAGCGCCACCTGGACGGCTCGCGCCACCGTGTCGCGATCGAACGGCACCCGCCGGCCCGATCGCTTGAGAACCGTCAGTTCGCGCAGCTGCACGCGCTCGAACGTGGTGAAACGGCCCCCGCAATCCCCACAGATGCGCCGCCGCCGGATCGCCGAGGCGTCCTCCGTCGGGCGTGAATCCTTCACCTGGCTGTTATCGGCACTGCAATAGGGGCACCGCATCTCGTGCTCTAGTCCTGGTAGATCGGGAATCGTCCGGTCAGGGCGACGACCTTCGCCTTGACCGATTCTTCGACGACAGCATTGCCGTCTTCGCCGTTCGCCGCAAGGCCGTCGAGCACCTCGATGATCATCTCGCCGACCTGGCGGAATTCTTCAGCACCGAATCCGCGTGTCGTGCCGGCCGGTGTGCCGAGGCGAATGCCCGACGTCACGGTCGGCTTTTCCGGATCGAACGGCACACCATTCTTGTTGCAGGTGATGTTGGCACGGCCGAGCGCCGCCTCCACCACGTTTCCGGTCAGCCCGCGCGGCCTCAGATCGACCAGCATCAGGTGGTTGTCGGTGCCGCCGGAGACAATGTCGCAGCCGCCCTTCTGCAGGGTCTCGGCCAGCACCTGCGCATTGTTGACGACATCGCGCGCATAGGCCTTGAACTCAGGCCTGAGCGCCTCGCCGAAAGCTACCGCCTTGGCGGCAATCACGTGCATCAGCGGACCGCCCTGCGTGCCCGG
>DATHRP010000800.1:0-4020 GCA_035465195.1 Afifellaceae bacterium
GAACGACACGCTGTCGATATCGGTGCGCACGAAGCCGCCGCCTGCGACCACCTGGCCGACATAGTGGGTGAGGAACAGGGTCTCGGCGAGATCGCGGTCGTGGGCGTCGGAATCGGTCTCGATCACCGAGAAGCCGAGGCCGCGCAGCCGCTGCAGCACGATCCGCCGCTCCTCGTCGTCGAGATTTGTCTCGGTGACGACGATGCGGAAGCCGGTGACGTCGCCTCCGCGCTTGGCGTAGCTTTCCGGCCCGAACATCGGATGGGTGGCGATGAAGCGGTGCTTGCCGGCTATGGAGCGGATCAGATCGCTGGTGTAGGTCTTCACTGTCGCCACGTCGACGATCACCGTGTCGGGCCTGAGGTGCGGGGCAATCCGCTCCAGCGTCGCCTTGTAGGCGCTGATCGGCACCGTCAGGACCACGGCGTCGCAGGCCGCCGCTTCTTCCAGCGAGACGAACGGCGCACCCTCGCCGGCGCGGCTGCGCGAATGGATCTTCACCGCCAGCTCCGGCGCATAGCGCTGCGCCATTCCGTGCAGGAACACGCCGAAATGGCCATAGCCGAACAGGCTGACGGTCTTGATCATGAGCGGACTGTCCCGTGACGCATCGAACATGCCGGCCGATCAGCCGATCTCCACCACGACGCGGCCGCGCACCTGGCCTGCCATGATCTTCTCCGCCGTCGCCGGCACGTCGTCGAGGCCGATGGTGGTCACCATGTCGTGCAGCTTGCCGACGTCGAGGTCGCGCTCCAGCCTCTGCCAGGCGCGGACCCTGAGCTCCTTCGGCGCCATCACAGATTCGATGCCGGCAAGCGTCACGCCGCGCAGGATGAACGGAGCCACGGTGGTCGGCAGGTCCATGCCGCCGACGAGCCCGCAGGCGGCGATGGTGCCGCGATCGTCGGTCATGGCGAGCAGGTTGGCGAGCGTGTTGGAGCCGACCGCGTCGATGCCGCCGGCCCATCGCCGCGACATCAGCGGCCGCTCCGGCGGCTGGCTGAGCTCGTTGCGGTCGATGATCTCGCTCGCGCCGAGATGCTTCAGATAGTCGGCCTCCTGCGGCCGGCCGGTCGAGGCGATGACCTCGTAGCCGAGCTTGGACAGGATGGCGATGGATGTGGAGCCGACGCCCCCGGCCGCGCCCGTGACGACGACCTTGCCGCGCTCCGGCGTAACGCCGTGATCCTCCAGCGCCATGACGCTCAGCATCGCGGTATAGCCGGCCGTGCCGATCGCCATCGTGTCGGCGGGCGAGAAGCCGGCCGGCTTGTGCACCAGCCAGTCGCCCTTCACCCGGGCCATGCCGGCATAGGCGCCGTGATGCCCCTCGCCGACGCCCCAGCCGTTCAGAACCACCTGGTCGCCCGGCTTGAAATCGGCATGTTCGGAAGATACGACCTCGCCGGCCATGTCGATGCCGGGAATCAGCGGGAACTTGCGGATCACCGGTCCCTTGCCGGTCACCGCCAGCCCGTCCTTGTAGTTGACCGTGGAATGGGTGACGCGCACCAGCGTGTCGCCCTCCATCAGGTCGTCGACGCTCATCTCCACGAAGTCGGCGGATTGTTTCTTTGCCTCGTCGCGCGAGACGAGGAGTGCCTTGAATGTCTGGGCCATGGGTCTCGGATCCTGATCGGCGCTGATTGTCCGCCGTTCATCGGAAATTGCGGCCGAAAGGGCAAGCCCCTTCGAACCGGCCGATCAGGCCAGCGCCGGCCGCAGGGCGGGGGCAGGGGCCTCCCGGATCGGCCAGTGCACCAACGCCGCGAAGACGCCGAGCGCCACGCCGAGCCACCAGACCGGGTCGTAGCTGGCATAGACATCGTAGAAATAGCCGCCGAGCCAGACGCCGAGGAACGAGCCGATCTGGTGAGAAAAGAAGACGATGCCGCCCAGCATGCCGAGATGGCGCGTGCCGAACATGACCGCGACCAGCGCGTTCGTCGGCGGCACTGTGGACAGCCACAACAGGCCCATGACGATTGAGAACACGGTCACGGTGAGCGGGCTTGCCGGCGTAAGCAGGAATACCGTGACCGCAACGGAACGGGCGAGATAGATGAAGACCAGCATCATCGGCTTCGATTGCCGCTGGCCGAGATAACCGGAGGCGAGCGAGCCGACGATGTTGAACAGGCCGATCATCATCAGCGCCACTGCCGCCCACTTGGCCTCGATGCCGAGATCGGAAATATAGGCCGGAAAATGCGCCGTAATGAAAGAGACCTGGAAGCCGCAGACGAAGAAGCCCGAGACCAACAGGAGAAAGCTCTGGTGCCCGAACGCCTGGCGCAGGGCTTCGCCCATGGTCAGCTCGACCGCTTGTGCCTCCTCCGTGGACCTGGGCTTGCCGCGCAGGACCGCGGCTGCAACCGGGATAAGGCCCATGATCACCGCTAGCCCGACCAGCGCATCGGACCAGCCGAGTGCATCGATCAGCATGATCGCGATCGGCGAGAACGCGAACATGCCGGCGGAACCGGCGGCCGTCGCAAGGCCGAAAACGAAGGAGCGCTTCTCGGCCGGCACCCGGCGCGCGAGCGCCGCCATGACGATGCCGAAGGAGCCGGAGGCAATACCGAGGCCGATCAGCACGCCGCCGCCCATGTTGAGCCAGAACGGCGTCGGCGCCCAGGACATCATCACCAGGCCGGACGCGTAGAGGACGAAACTCATCAGCAGCACCCGCGCGGAACCGAACCGGTCGGCGATGGCGCCGAACACCGGCTGGCCGATACCCCACATCAGGTTCTGGATCGCCATGGCCAGGCCGAAGGTCGTGCGGTCCCAGCCGCGTTCCTCCAGGAGCGGCAGCTGGAAGAAGCCCATCGCCGATCGCGGCCCGAACGTCAGCAGCGCGACGGCGCAGCCGGCGACGATCACCAGCCAGGGCAGATCGGCCGCGCTCGCGCCACCGGACCTTGCCGCCGGGCTGTTCATCATGGGATTGCCGGCCATTGAAATTTCCGCTCGATCTGTCATGAGGTTTTCCGGAGCGCGAAATTTAACGGCGCGGCGGCGGCCGGAACAACGATTTTTTTTGAGCCGCTGCATCAATAACAATGAAGCGGAGTATCCCATGATCCTCGACGATTTCGGCCACCGCCTGGCGAAAGCGCGGCAAGACGGAACCTACGCGGCGGTGAACTTTTCGCTGGTGCCCGACGGCGCGGCCGCCGAAAAGATCCAGGAATCGGCCGATCTGGCCTATGGCGGCACGCCGTTCGGCTTCAAGATCGGCGCAACCAACGAAGGCGCCCAGCAATTGCTCGCCTCACCCGGGCCATTCTTCGGCGTGATGCTCGACACCGACCGGTACGACAATGGCGAGACGATTCCCTGGAAGGAACATTTCCGCGGCGTGGAATGCGAATTCGCCTTCGAGATGGCGCACGACTTTCCGGCCCGCGGCGAGGACATCAGCCGCGAGGCGCTGACCGCGGCGATCGGCGGCTGCTACATCGCGCTGGAAGTGGTCGGACGGCGCACGTCCGGCGACGGCCTGCCGAAATATCCCGGCGTCATCGCCGATTTCGGCGCCCACTGCGCCTTCGTCTTGGGGCCGGAAATCGCCGACTGGCAGAACCAGGATCTCGCCGCCTGCGCCGTCAAGGGAACCGTCAACGGCACGGTGACCAACGAAGGCACGGGTGCGGCCGTGATGGGCCATCCGCTGAACGCGCTTCAGTGGCTCGCCGAGCAGCTGCACGAACGCGGCAAGAAGCTGGAGGCCGGCGACATCATCTCCACCGGCACGGCGCTCGGCCTGATCAAGCCCGAGCCCGGCGCGATCGTCGCCGGCGATTTCGGTTCGTTCGGCACGGTGTCGCTGAAGTTCGGCAACTGAATACGATCTGAATACGGCATTCAAAGGCAGTTCAACGCAAGGTTCGAAGGTTCAATTCGTGGGGTCAAGGCGAGCCCGGCCGCGAGGGCGGGCTTGTTGAGATCGGAGAATTGACATGAAGTCGATGGTACTCGCGGCAGCCGCAATGGTTCTCGTGACCGGCGTCG
>DATHRP010000801.1:0-2376 GCA_035465195.1 Afifellaceae bacterium
TAGAGGACATGGCCTATTTCTATGCATCCATGGAGCCCAGGCGGTCGGAGACTCCGGTCGAAGGCGATCTTTTGGCGGGAATCGCAGTGACCGCCCCTTGTGTCGGTTGCCATGGCAAAGACGGCAACAGTGGCGATCCGAGAAATCCTAGGCTCGCCGGCCTGGATTCCAACTATCTTGTCGCGGCTGTTACCGCCTATAAGGACGGCAGCCGGGACCACACCGCCATGCGCGAGGCCGTGGAGACTTTAAGGGAGCAAGACGTGCAGGATCAGGCGGCTTTTTATGCGACCCAACAACCCAAAGCTCTGCCAATCCGCAAGCCTCTCACCATAGCCGAGTGGACCGAAAGGTGCAGTCGCTGCCACGGCCCCAAAGGCATCAACAGCGACGAGCGCTTTCCCATACTTGCTGGGCAGGATGAAGCTTATTTGATCAAGGCGATGAGGCAGTTCCACACTGGCGAGCGAGCAAACGATTTGATGTATGCGATGTCGTTCCACATGTCCGAGTCAGACATTCGTAACCTCGCAGCCTACTATGCGCGCCAACGTAGCCAGTGATTGCGAGCGCCGCCCGGCGTCTATTGCGCCCCGGCAGTAGCGGGAACTGCGGTTTCAGCCTCTTCCCAGGGCGGGAACAGCCGCGATAGACCCACCAATAGGATGACGGGCGCGATCGTCAGCAGGGCGCCCATGAGAAGCCCTTCCTTGCCGAAGATCGTCGGCTGATAGTGCAGCAGCCCCTTTCCGGTCTTGGCAATTTCCTGTCCGCCGATCACAACGTTCCAGCGCATCATGAACACCGAGAACAGAACCAGGCAGGCGCTCAGCGTGACGCCGACGACCAACGCCTGGCCGGTGGTCCCGCGCCAAATCATGTAGGAAAGGACGAGGAAAGGCAGGATCGCGCCAATCGCGAATTGCAGAACGAAGTAGGGGATCAGGAGGCGGCCGGTCACATATTCCATGATGACCTCGATCCCCTCGCGGCCCTTGTAGACGATGTTGGCAAATTCCAGGGCCTCCAGGGCAATGGCAATCATGATGAAGCCCCAGATGGTATAGGCGAGACCCTTCACGCACGCCACGTCGACCGGAATCTTGCGCAGTTTGCAGGAAGCTACGTAAAGCACGACCAGCAACGCCACGCCGGAGATGATCGCCGAGAATAGGAAGATCACCGGCATCAGGTCGGAGGACCACCATTCGCGCGATTTCAGCGAGCCGTACATGAACCCGACATAGCCGTGCAGCCCGTGCGCCCCCGGTATGCCGATGACGGCCAGCGCGAACAGCCACTTCTTATCGTAGCTCATGGCGCGCTCGGACAGATCGTAGGAGCCGAGGGTCAGCACGCGATAGAACCGCCCCAGCAGGTCCTGCCTGCGCTGCGCCTCTCGTACGACAAACGGCCGGTACGCAAACCACATCTCGATCAGCAGCAGCAGGACATAGGCGCTCGCGAAATAGCCGAACATCGCCATCGCCGAGGTCCAATGCGGCGTCAGCGTGGCGTTGAACGCGCGTTCCGGATGGCCGAGATGAAGCAGCAGCGGCGAGGGCACGAAAATCATAAAGCACAGGGAAGTCAGCAGCGCCAGATGCGCCACCGGCTTCAACCTCTCGAAGCCGAACACCTGGTACAGGCTGGAAACCGTAAATGCGCCGGCCACCAAGCCCGTGAGATAGGGATAGACGGCGATCAGGACGGACCACTCGAAAATCGTTTCATTCGGATAGACCCAGCCGGTGTAGGGCGCCAGATTGTGAAGCGGTTCCACTAGTTCACCTCCTTGTCGATGCCGACATAGAAGACATTCGGTCCATTGCCGCTTGCCGGCCTGAGCACGTGGACGCGGTTTTCACGTATGAACTGGCTGACGTCGCTCTGTTTGTCTTCGAGGTCGCCGAAAATGCGCGCGCCGACCGGGCACACCTCGACACAGGCCGGCTGCAGTCCCTTGGTGATGCGGTGATAGCACCAGGTGCACTTGTCCGAGACGCCCGCCTCCTCGTTGAAGAGTCGCGCGCCGTAAGGGCAGGCTTGCACGCAGTAGCGGCAGCCGATGCAGTAGTCGTGGTCGATCAGCACGACGCCGTCTTCGGCCTTGTAGGTGGCGCCCACCGGGCAGACCTGCACGCACGCCGGGTTGGTGCACTGGTTGCACAGCTTCGGAACGAAGAAGGCCTTTTCGACTTTCTCGTCGCGGTAGCGGTCGGCGAAGCGGAAACGCTCTTCCGACCCGGAGGCGGCGATGTTGACCGGGTCCTGCTGGCTGTCGATGTGCGCGTGCTCGTCGCCCTCGAGGTAAACGTAGCGCTCGACCCAGGTACGGAACTGGTGGGCGTTGCGCGGAACGTCGTTTTCTAGCTT
>DATHRP010000802.1:0-7564 GCA_035465195.1 Afifellaceae bacterium
CGGCGATCCGGTTGCCGCGGCCTGCCGCGCGGCCGCCGAAGGATGCGCCGGGGCGGGCGAAGTCTATTGGAGCGCCGCGGAATCGCGATTGTCGCTGGCTATCGTCGTCGAGCCGGAAGTTTCGGCCGCCCGGGCGATGGACATGCTGTTCGTCACCATGGTCGCCTTCGGCGATGCGGTTGGCGCGATTTCGCCGCCGGAGGTGGGCGTCACCTATACGTGGCCCCAGACCCTGCTGGTCAACGGTGCCCGGGTCGGCTCGGTTTCGCTTCACCTGGCCCCCGGCAGCGCCCCGGACCGCGAGCCGGACTGGATGGTGATTGCCGTGGAGGCGCAGATCGCCCCGGACGACGGCATATCCGAGCCGGGGCTTTACATCGATCGCACGACGTTATGGGACGAGGGGTGCGGCCCCCTGACAAGGACCGAGGTGCTGGAATCCTTCATCCGCCACCTCAAGACCTGGATCCACGATTGGGAGACGGACGGCGTTCGCTCGACACGTGAGGCGTGGCTCGCCCGCGCGCCGGCGCAGGGCGACACGGTAAATGTCCCCGACGGCGAAGGGAGCCGGTCGGGAAAATTCCTCGGCCTCGACGATGCCGGCAACATGCTACTCAAGGACGGCGACAGGTCCCATGTGGCTGACCTGGTCGCCTGCCTTCGCCCCGATCCTTATGGAGGGACGCCGTCATGACCCGGCTCCTGCGCACGATCCGCTTCGACGACAGCGACGATCACGTCTTTCCCAAGGCCGCCCGGCCCGACGAGTGGGCCGTCTCTGGCGCTTTCGTCTTCGCCGCCGACGAACCGGAAGAGCTTGCCGGCAAGCGCAGGCAGGCATTTTCGAACGGTTTCCTGGCGATCGGCTCGTTCGGCTGGTCGACGTTCGCCAGCGTGGCGGAGATCGATGACGCGGATCTCGACGGGCTCGTCGACCGCCTGTCCGCCCACCTGGTCAAGCATTTCGGTGCGCCCGACAAGGCGAGTGCCGCGCCGTTCGCACTGGCCGAGGTCGAATTCGTCGCCGATCTCTGCCGGGATGCGCCGATCAACACCTTGCTGGCGGTGCGGCGCGAGCACAACGAGGCCGGTGAAGTGCACGAGACCTTCCGCAAGATCGAGGCGCCAACGGGGCCCGTGCATGCCCGCATCTGGGACGTCGCCCCGGAATGACGGCCACGACATCGACAGCCCGCCGGGACTTCTGGAAGTCCGCCGGCTTCCAACTCACAGAACGGCGCGACAACGGTGGGCTCGCCGTCACCCCAGATCTGCTGCGCGCCTACCTGACGCGCCCGGAAATCCATCCGGTCGAAGAGTCCTGCAAGGCCGAGCACCGCCTGTTCGAGGCCCTGATGGACGATCCGTTCAGGCCGGTCGGCGACGCGGAACTGCAGGCGATCCGCGATCCGGACGCCGCCGAAAATTACGGCATCGTGCTGCGCTTCCGCGATCTTCTGGCGGAAAGCGGCACGATCGAGGCGGCCTATGCAAGCCTCATGAAAAGCGGCGCGATCCGCATTCCCCCGGTCTTCATCGACCAGCTTGTCCATCTGATCCTGCGCTCCGTCCTGGATCGCGAGACCGACCCGATGCGGCTGCGCGCCGCCGAGCTCCTGTTCCGCGACCAGACGGTGTCCACCGACGAAGGCCAGATCCTGCTCGCCGATTCCGAGATCGTCGAGATGATGTCGGAAACCGGCGGCCTGGGCGGGCTCGGCGCGCTGCTGGTTGAATCGGGAACGCCGATGCAGACCGTCACCCTGGACGTGATGACGGAGGAGAACGCCGATACCTACTGGCAGCGCTCCGACCGGTTCGACATGGCGATCGATTTCCGTTTCGCCGAGCCCGTCCAGGATGCCTTCGCGCGCGTCCTGGAAAGCTGGATCGGCCACATGGCCTCGATACCCGTGCGCATCCAGCCGATGCAGTCGATCAGGGACGAGCGCTGGTCATGGCATATCGGCCTCGACGCGACCGCGACGCAGTTCCTGAACGCGCTTTACCAGGGTGAGACGCTGCATCCGGACCAGGCGTCGCGGATCATTGCGCTTTTCCGCATGGAAGCGCTCGACAAGTCGGCATTCCGCGCCTCCATGCGCGGCAAACCCGTCTATCTCGGCATGGCAATGGACGAACGGCACGTTTTGAAGGTAAAACCCCAGAATCTGTTGACCAATTTGCCGCTCGAAGCGCTGGAATGACATAAGGGGGAAACAGGACCATGGACGATACAGTCGACACGGCACCGCAGAGCACGGCATTTCTCGATTCCGTCGGCGCGCGCATACTGGCGCTCGTCATCGCCTGTCTTGCCGGCTTTCTCCTGTTCCTCGCTTATGGGCGGTACGAGGGCAGCTCTGGCGGCATGCTGGCGGGCATCGACAAGTCCGCTTACCAGGCATGCTTCAACGAACGCATGGCGTCGTTCGAGAGGCTGGCGGACCAGGCGGGCTTTGACGCCGAGCGGCGGCTCGCCGCCGAAAATGCGGCCCGTGAAAGCGCGAAGGTGGTCTGCGCGGAGCAGGCGCGGCCCGCGGCTAAATAGCCGGCCGGACAACCGGTCCGCGCTCAGTCCTGGTCGTCGATCAGGAAATCGTCGGCTGAGAGGCCCTTCTCGGCATCGAGATAATCCTGCGTCGTGCGCACGCGCGGCCGCTCGCCGGCGGCAAACGGGTTGCCCTCCATCTCGGCCTGCGCCTCGATCCGGCAATTGTCGCACATCTCGATCAGCCGCGACATCTGTTCGCTTCTGAACATGGAATGCTGGCCGGCCAGCCGCTCGCGGATCCGGTTGACGGTCGATTGCGTGCCGAACGGCTTGCCGCAGCGGATGCATTCTGCCGGCTCCTCTTCGTTCAGGGTCTCCGGCTGCATGGCCTTCTGCGTGAAGTCGATCTGCGGCGTGAGCGATATGACCTTTTCAGGGCACGTCTTCACGCAAAGCCCACACTGCACGCAGGCCGATTCGACGAAGCGCAGCTGCGGCTTGTCGGGATTGTCGAGTAACGCATTGGCCGGGCAGGCGGAAACGCAGGCAAGGCAGAGCGTGCAGCCGCCGGTATCCACGTTGATCCGCCCGTAGGGAGCGCTGTCCGGAAGTGCGATCACGTCGGGCGCGTTCTCCGCTGCCTGGTGCAGCAGCGAAAGGGCGGTGCGGGCGATATCGCGCTTGCCGCCGACCGGCGCGAATTCCGCTTCGCAGATCGCCTCGGCCGGCTCCAGGCCGTGGAGCGTCTCCTCGACGCGGTCGGGGTCGCTTTCACTGAAGAGGACGACGCGGTTCTCGCCGATGCCCAGGCCAGCCAGGATGGCGTTGATGAGGTCGATCTCGGCGCTGACCGCAGCCAGGTCTTCCGCATTGGCGGGGTTGCCGAGAACGGCCACCCGGCAGGCGCCGGAGACCAGCGCGGCGGCGAATATGTCGTGACCGGGCATTCCGGACGAATGCAGGCCGAAGGGGATGACGTTCGCCGGCAGGCCGCGGCCGAAGCGCGCCATCATGTTGATCAGTTCGCCGCCATGGATATGGTCATGGAACAGGATCACCGGCTCCGCGCCGCCCGCGCGGCGATAGGCGCCAAGCATGGCCTGCAGGCGCAGGATCAAGTCGGATCGTTGCGGGTAGGCGTAGGATATTGCCCCTGTCGGGCAATGGCTGGAGCAGGCGCCGCAGCCGCCGCAGATGCCGTCGTCGACGGCGATGCTGTCGCCCAGGCTGGTCAGCGCGCCGGCCGGGCAGTTGTCGAGGCACTTGGTGCATCCGGTGATGCCGGACTGGCCGTGGGCGCAGATCGCCGCTTCGTAGTCGACATAGATCGGCTTTTCGAATGTACCGACAAGTTCGCTCGCCTCCAGCAGCAGTTTTGCGATGCCCAACCCGTCGCCCGGATCGGCGCGCAGATAGCCGTCGCGCTTGCGCCAGCCGGTCAGCGGCGGCGTTCCGCCGGAAAGGTCGACGATCACCGAGCAGCGCGACTGTGCGCCGTCGCGAGTCATCATGAACTCCGGTTCGGCTTTCGACGAGGGCAGCATCGGTGCGTAGCCGTCGAGCGTGACCTCGAAATGCCCGAGCGACCCACCGGCCCGGACCAGGGTGCCGCGATAGGCGGCAAAATCCATCACCGTCGGCAGGATCACCCCATCGGGATCGCTCCAGACCAGGGTCACCGAAAGGCGGCCCGACAGCGTCCGCGCCGCGTCGAGCGCCGCCTGGCCCTTGCCGTAGACCAGGCACATGCCCTCGGATTCGATGCTCTTCAGCCGCGCCGGCCGAGAAGATTGTCGTGCATCGGCAATGAGAGCCGCCATCTTGGCGGTCGCCTCCGGCGCGTCGCTCCAGCCGGCCCGCTCGCGGATGTTGACGAACCCGACGCGGCCGGAAGCCCCGGCATCTTCGGCGATCTCGCTGAACAAGGGCGCTTCCTGCGTGCAGCCGACCATGAGGTCGCCGCCGCCGGCGAGGGCGGATTCGAAAGCCGAGATATTCGCCCGGCAGAGCTGCCGCTGCACCGGTACGTCGCCGCATCCCAGCGCCTTGCCGATCGTGCCGCCATCGACCTTCATCGTCTCGGCGCACGTGCACAGCAGCACATTCCTGTTCTTTTCTGTCATTGTGGTCTCGTTATTCGTTGGCGCCACTCTATGATCTAAACGTGGCCGTTGCCAATCATCCTGTGCTATTGTCCAGATCAATAAAAAGGGAAAACGCGTTCTTGGACAAAGAGATAAGCCGAGCAGTCAGCGTTATCGTCGAACGTCGGCCCGCCGCCAGCCGCTGGGCTGACTGGCTCTGGGTGCCGAGCGAGATCGTCGAGGGCGCGCCCGCCGCCGAACCGTTCACCCGGCTGGACGAGGGCGACGACGGCTCGGCCCGGTTCTTCGCCGGCAGCACCGATATCGTCCTGCATCGCAAGGAGACCGAGGCTTACCGGATCAACCTTGCCGGCGATCGGGTGCTCTATGCCGTGTTGCGCCCCAACGAGGAGCGCGATTGGCCGTACGAACTGCACGCCGTCACGGCCTCGCCCTACGAGGCCCAGGATTTTCTCGATTCCGGCGACGAGATCGTCGAGCCGATCGCCATGCCGGCATCGATAGCGCAAGTGCTGGAAGCGTTCTGCGCCTTTCACCATGTTGAGGAGCCCTTCATCAAGCGCAAGCGCGACAGGGTGAAGACCGAGGAGCTGAAGTTCGGCAAGGAGCCGATCTTCGCGTCGGCCGGCCGCTTGCGGCCGCCGGGAGACGACGGCGATGACGCCTGATCGCGAAGACCCTGATCGCGAGAATATGGACAGGCCGTTCCTGGAACGCTGGTCCCGACGCAAGCGCGAAGGCGAGGCATCGGACCGGGCGGACGGCCGGCCCGCCGAACAGGCGGCGGGGAAGGCCGAAATCGAAGCGGAAGGCGAGGACGCCGAGGCGCGCCTTCGGCGCCTTGAAAGCAACCGCGCGGCGGCCGAGGCGATCGACCTCGACAGTCTCGACGCGGCTTCCGATCTCTCGCCTTTCTACAAGGAGGGCGTGCCGAAGGCGCTGAAAATGGCGGCCATGCGGGCCATGTGGCGCACCAGCCCGGTCTTCGCCAACCTCGATGGCCTGAACGACTACGACCAGAACTTCGCCGATCCGGAGCTGATCAGGAAATTCACCGGGACCGCCTGGAAGATCGGCCGGGGCTACCTGACCGACGATCCGGAGCCGGCGGCGGCGGACGCTGTTGAAGTTGCGGGCGAGACGCCGGAGGATCCAGTGGAATCGGAAGAAGTTGCCTCGGTCGAAACTGAGATAGAAGACCCGGAAATTCCGGACAACGATACCGCACCCGCCGATCCGGAGGGCGAGACGCACGGCCAACAGGCGCTCCGGGACGCCGCGCATAATGAGCCGGAGCACGAAGACGAGGAAGGCGACGACCACCCCCGTGTGCCGCTCAGGACCCGGCTCGCTCTCGACGACTGGCAAACGGACTAGAGTTCAGATATTCGGATCGGCCAGGTTCTGGCGCAGCATCTCGGCGAACGCCTTCACCATGTGCTGCACGAATTCCTCGTCGTCCTCCACCTCGATAACGTTGCGCGCGACATGCGCCTGGTAGCGGGCCGCGCCATACATGAAGGCCATCGACAGGTCGGCGGCGGCAATCGTCTTGTTCTTGCGGTTGGCCACATCGATGAAGGCGTCGGCCGCCTTCAGGAAAGATGTCGGGTCGAGTTGGCCTGGCTTCTGGCTGTCTGCGCTGTCGTCTTGGGTCATTGATCATCCCGGGTTGGCTGTGGCCGCGCGGCCTTATGTGGCATTGGTCCGCATCTTACCGCGAAATCGTCCCTGTTTAGCCTGATGGCGGGAATTTGGCCATTCGGTCACACTTGCGTCAAAACCGTGCGCTGCAGTCTTGATTTGATTCGTCCGCCGCCTAAGCTTCGGGTTGCGGACGTAGGGCGGATGGATCGGCAAATTGCGCGATCTGATGTTAGTTGGGGGCCTTGCCATTGAACGCCAGGAAGTTCGGTGATTTCCCGGTCGGTCTGCTGAAGTGGGCGTTGCGTACCCCGCTGGTCGGGCTTTCCGTGTACATGCTCGGTATCGGTTCCTCGCCGGCCGGGTCGATTGTGCCGCCGCGTTGTCCGCCGGATCAGTGCCGCTCTACGCTGATGCTGCCGGTCAGCCTGTTCGGCGAGGACGAACGGCGAACCGAGACGGAGTATGCCCGCGAGCACAAATTGAGCCTCAGACAGGTGCAGGACCGCTACGCCGCTTCCGGCGCGATCATCTGCACCGGCTTCGGCCAGCGCAGCAACCGGCGCCCGGTCCTCTATGCATCGGGCCAGGTGACCGTTCGGCGCGACATCGTCACCACGACCGCTCATACCATCATCGACAAGAACGCCAGGCTGATGGGGCGCCTGGAAAGCTGCGTGTTCGAGACCACCGTCGGTGGTCGCAAGGTGAGCGCGCGGCTGACCTCGGACTATATTGCCGGCTTCAAGGACGACCGCGACAGCCATTTCGCCGGCTTCGACTGGGCCGTGATCCGGCTTGAGAGAGAACTGCCGGTCGAACCCTATGGCGTGGTCGACGACATCCAGCCCCTGTTCAGTTGGCTCGACGTCGCCAATGTCACCAAGGTCGCCAATTTCAATTTCGACAATTGGGGCAGGCGCCGTGCCCGGATGAAAAGCATCGCCGACTGCGCGATCAAGCCGGAGACGGTCGCCTGGAGCACCGGCGTGCGTGGCCTGCGCACCGATTGCGACATCGCGCCGGGCAATTCCGGCGGCGCCGTGCTGAGTGAGGTGTCCGGCAAGCCGAAGCTGATCGGCATCATGGTCGGCACGACGGCGACCAGCTTCACCACCCGCAAGCCGTTCGATCTGCTGCACGATTACAATATCGGCGCACTGGTGGAGGGCGAGTTCCTGCAGGCGATCCGCGACATGTCGTCGACGATGCCGGTCGGCGAGATGCAGGCGGCGCTGAACAGCCTCGGTTTCGATGCCGGATCGCCCGATGGCCTTGCCGGTCCGCGCACCCGCGCCGCAATCCGCGCTTTCGAAAA
>DATHRP010000803.1:0-1978 GCA_035465195.1 Afifellaceae bacterium
CGCCCGGAACGGAAGGGGCCCCGGCCGCCGCGCACTCGGACGCACAGCCCGGGGGGCCGTCGGCCGAAAGTGCCTCCGGAAATACCGATGGCGACCCGGCCAATCCGCTCGACGCCAACCGGATCGGCCACGACCCGGCACTGCTGCCGGATCCGGTGCGCAAGACCTGGCAGTCGCTTGTCGACGCTGCGCGGTCCGGCGACATCGAGGCGCTCAGGCCGCTGATCGCCGCGCAGCCGGAACCGCCGGTCTTCACCTTCGGCGAGATCGACGATCCGATCGATCATCTGAAATCGCTGTCCGGCGATCCCGAAGGCCGCGAGATCCTCGCCATCCTGCTGGAGGTGCTGGAAATCGGCTATGTGCGGGTGGCGCAGGGCACCGAGAACGAAATGTATATCTGGCCCTATTTCGCCGATATCCCGCTGGAGCGGCTGACGCCTGAACAGATCGTCGAACTGTTCACCATCCTCACGGCGGGCGACTACCAGGACATGCTGTCCTATGGCGCCTACATCTTCTTCCGCGTCGGCATCTCGCCGGACGGGCGCTGGCACTTCTTCGTCGCCGGCGATTGACGGGCCGCGCCTTTCCCGGCAAACGCGTCGATCATGACGAAACCGCGGCGCGACACGGCGCTGGTCGAGCGCGGCCTCGCGGCAAGCCGGGCGCGCGCCCGCGACGCGATACTGCGCGGCTGCGTGCGGATCGGTGACACCGTCAGCCGCAAGCCGGGACAGCTCGTCGGCGACGGCGAAATCCTCGCGCTGGACGATCCGGCGTCGTCCTATGTCTCCCGCGCCGCCCTCAAGCTGATCGCCGGCCTCGACCGCTTCGGCCTGTCGCCCGAGGGTTTGAGCGTGCTCGATCTCGGCGCTTCGACCGGCGGCTTCACGCAAGTGCTGCTGGAGCGCGGCGCGGCCCGTGTCGTCGCCGTCGATGTCGGCCACGGCCAGATGGCCGGGACGCTTCGCGACGATCCGCGCGTGACGCTGATCGAGAAGCTCAATGTCCGCGATCTCGAGCGGGAACACCTCGCCGGCCGGCCGGCGCAGGCGATCGTCTGCGATGTCAGCTTCATCTCCCTGAAGCTGGCGCTGCCGGCGGCCCTCGCGCTCGCCGAGCCGGACGCCTGGGGGCTGTTCCTGGTCAAGCCGCAATTCGAGGTCGGCCGCGAGCATATCGGCAAGGGCGGGCTGGTCCGCGTTCCCGCGCGCGCCCGCGCCGCGGCCGACGATATCGCGGCCTGGCTCGCCTCGGACCACGGCTGGCGAGTTCTCGGCATCGAGCCCGCGCCGCTTGCCGGCGGCGACGGCAACAGGGAGTTTCTGCTGGCAGCGCGCGCAGGGCACGGGGAGCCGTCCAATGGCTGAAACTGTCGAGATCGCCCGCATCGGCCGCCGCGGCGACGGCATCGCCGAGACCGGCGATGGACCGGTCTATGTCCCCTTCACCCTGCCCGGCGAAACCGTCCGCATCGAGCGCGACGGCGAGCGCGGCCGGCTGGCCGCCGTCGAAAAGGCGAGTCCCGAGCGTGTAGAACCCCTCTGCAGGCATTTCGGCACCTGCGGCGGCTGCGCCCTGCAGATGCTGTCGCCCGACGGCAACCGCGCCCTGAAGCGGCGCTTCGTCGCCGACGCCCTCGCCCAGCGTGGCATCGAAACGGATGTCGGCGAAACCGTCGGCGTCGGACCGGGCAGCCGGCGGCGCGCCGTCCTTGCCACGCGGTCCGTCGGCGGCCGCACGCTGCTCGGCTACCACGAACGGCAGAGCAACCGGATCGTCGATATCGGCGAATGCCCGGTACTGGTGCCTGCGATCGCGGGGCGGCTTGAATCCCTCCGTGACATCACCGGATTGATCGCGCCCTCCGGCCGGCCCGCGCGCGTGACGGTGCTCGCCACGGAAACCGGCCTCGACGTCGACGTAGCGGGCGTACGCGTGCAGGATCAAGGGGCGAAGCGCTACGAACGTCTGG
>DATHRP010000804.1:0-4235 GCA_035465195.1 Afifellaceae bacterium
GGCAACCAGAACGATCAATCCGCCCGGTCTTTGCCGGAATTGCCGGAAATCCCGAAGTCCCGGAAACAAGGCAGCCGTTCAACGGATCTCGATATCCAGCCCGAGATCGAGCACTGGCGCGGAGTGGGTGATCCAACCTGAAGAAATAAAGTCGACACCCGATTCGGCGATTCGGGCAATACCGTCCAGGGTGACATTACCCGAGGCTTCGAGCACGGCCCGGCCGGCATTGATCGCCACCGCCTCGCGCATCGTTTCAGGATCCATATTGTCGAGCATCACGATATCCGGACCGGCCGGCAGGGCTTCCCGCAGCTGGTCGAGCGTATCCACCTCCACTTCGATCTTTACCGTGTGGCCCGCGAAAGCGCGCGCGCGACGGATCGCTTCCGCTACGCCGCCGGCGACCGCAACATGGTTGTCCTTGATCAGGATCGCATCGTCGAGGCCGAAGCGGTGGTTGGAGCCGCCGCCGCATCGCACGGCGTATTTCTCGAGCGCCCTGAGGCCCGGCGTCGTCTTGCGCGTGCAGGTGATGCGGGCGCCGGTGTGGGATATGGCATCCGCTAAGGCGCGGGTCGCCGTCGCAATGCCGCTCAGGTGGCCGAGAAAATTGAGCGCCACCCGCTCGGCCGACAGGATCGCCGAGGCGAGACCCGAAATCGCGGCCACCCTGTCGCCGGCGGCAAGACGGTCGCCGTCCGCCTTGAACGGCTGAAAGTCGATTTCACCCGACATCTGGCGCATCGCCTCGCGGGCGAGATCGAGGCCGGCGAGCGTGCCCGGCTTGCGGGCCGCGATCACCGCCTCGGCCGTCGCGCCGGCCGGGATCGTCGCCATAGTCGTGATGTCGCCGGCCCGACCGAGGTCTTCAAGGAGCGCGGCGCGCACGGCATCGGCGATCATCGGCGCCGGCAGGACCGGAAGGAAACTGTCCATCGGTCCGGCCGTCAGCCGGTCGCCGCCAGCGCGGCCACGTCGTGTCCGGCAAGCGTGGCGGCCTCGGCTGAAACCGTACTGGCGTCGGATTGCAGCATGAAGGTGCGGCGGGCCTGGCCGGGATCGGTTTCGGGATAATCCTCGCGGCTGTGTCCGCCACGGCTCTCGCGGCGGGCAAACGCCGCCGCCGCAACGAAGCGCGCGGCCGTGAGGGCATTGCGCAGGCCGGGATCGGCGGTCATTTCATCGACCTCGTCGATCGTCGCCAGTGCGCGGGCGAGACCCGCCTCGTCGCGGACGACCCCGACGTCGCGGCTCATCGTCTCGCGCAGGCGCTGCATCAGGCCGCTGTCCGCCGCACCCGCCATCGGCAGTTCGCCGTCGTCGCGCTCCGACCAGGCGACCAGCTTGTGGTTGGGCAACAGGCCCTGGATGTCGTCGGCGATGCGGGCGGCGAAGACGACCGCTTCCAGCAGCGAGTTGGAAGCCAGCCGGTTGGCGCCGTGGGCGCCGGTGGAGGCGGTCTCGCCGCAGGCCCAAAGGCCGTCAAGCGAGGAGCGGCCGCAGGCGTCCACGTGGACGCCGCCCATGTGGTAATGCGCCGCCGGCGCGATCGGGATCGGTTGATGGGCCGGGTCGATACCGGCGGCCTGGCAGGCCGCAAACACCGTCGGAAATTCCTCGGCGAAGCGCTCGCCGACCGCCGTGCGGCAATCGAGAAAAGCACCGCGGCCGGACACGACCGCCTTGTGCACGCCGCGCGCCACGATATCGCGGGGCGCGAGTTCGCCGTCGGGATGGTCTTCCAGCAAGAACCGCTCGCCGGCGCCGTCGATGATCGTCGCGCCCTCGCCGCGCAGCGCCTCGGTGGCCAGCGGTGCCGGGTCACGGCCGATATTGATGGCGGTGGGATGGAACTGGACGAACTCAGGATCGGCGATCAGCGCTCCGGCGCGAGCCGCCATCGCAAGCCCCTCGCCGTTCGCCTGCGGCGGGTTGGTGGTGACGGCATAGAGATGGCCGATGCCGCCGGAGGCGAGAACCACGGCGCGCGTGCGCACCAGCATGCGGGCGGACAGGCCGCCGCGCAGGTCGCGCACCACCAGGCCCTCGACGAACTTGCCGGAGGCGATCAAACGCTCGGCAACGAAGCCTTCGAGCACCCGGATCGAAGGGGTCGCCTGGACCGTCCTGACCAGCGCGCTCATGATGGCCGCCCCGGCCATGTCGCCGCGTACCCTGACAATGCGGCGCTCGGAATGCGCGGCCTCGCGCGACAGTTTCAGCGCGCCCTCGAGATCGCGGTCGAACGGCACGCCGTAGTCCAGCAGATCGTGGATGCGGCCGGCGGCTTCCGCTACCATGGACCGGGCGACCTTGACGTCGACCAGGCCGGCACCGGCGGCAATGGTGTCGGCGACATGGCTTTCCACGCTGTCGCCCTTGCCGATGGCGGCTGCGATACCGCCCTGCGCCCAGGCCGTCGATGCGCCCTCGCCGATCGGCGCTCCGGTGACCACGGTGACCGGGCGCGGTGCGAGCTTCAGGGCGCAGAACAGGCCGGCGAGGCCGCCGCCGACGATGACCACATCGTCGATGCCGTTCCAGGTGACAGGTGGAAGCGTCGTGAGGGCCATGTCGTGTTCCCATCTGGCGGATCGATGGCGGGACCCGCGCCATTAACAACGGGCGGAGCAGGTCCGTCCAGCCGCCGGTCCGGTACAATCCCCGGATTTCTCGTCTGTTCCCGGCCGCCGGTTTTCCCCGGAACTCAGTGCTTCAGGTTGACCATCCGCTCCACCGAGCGGCGGGCCCGTTCGGCGACATCCGGATCGATCGTCACCTCTTCGCGCATATAGACCAGCGAATCGAGGATTTTCGGCAGCTGGATCCGCTTCATGTGCGGGCACAGGTTGCACGGCTTGACGAATTCGACGCCGGGCGTCTCGCTGGACACGTTGTCGGCCATCGAGCACTCCGTGACCATCAGCACCTTGGGCGGCCGGTTGTCCTTGACCCAGTCGATCATCTTGGCGGTGGAGCCGGTGAAATCGGCCTCGGCGATGACATCCTGCGGGCATTCCGGGTGGGCAATGATGCGCACCAAGGGATCGGCCTCGCGGTAGGCGCGCAGTTCCTCGCCGGTGAAGCGCTCGTGCACCTCGCAGGCGCCGTGCCAGGCGATGATCTCGACGTCGGTCTGCGAGGCGACCCACTGCGCCAGGTAACGGTCGGGCAGGAAGATCACCTTTTTCGCATTGAGGCTTTCGACCACTTCGACGGCGTTCGAAGACGTGCAGCAGATATCGACCTCCGCCTTCACGTCGGCCGAGGTGTTGACGTAGGCCACCACGGGCACGCCGGGATAGGCCTCGCGCAACCGCCTGACGTCGGCGCCGGTGATGGAGGCCGCCAGCGAGCAGCCGGCCTTAAGGTCGGGGATCAGCACCGTCTTGTCCGGGCAGAGCAGCTTGGAGGTCTCGGCCATGAAGTGCACGCCGCACTGGACGATGATCTCGGCATCGGCCCTCGCCGCCTCCTGGGCAAGCTGCAGGCTGTCGCCGACGATATCGGCAACGCCGTGGAAGATCTCAGGCGTCTGGTAATTGTGCGCCAGGATGACGGCGTTACGCTGTTTCTTCAGCCGGTTGATGGCATGGATGGTCGGCGCGAAGATCGGCCATTCGATCTCCGGGATGAGGTGGCTCACCCGGGCATAGATCGGCGCCGTCGCTTCGGCGATTTCCGGCGTGAATTCCAGCTTCGGCATCTCCAGGACACCGTACTTGCGCGCGGCATCCGACAGTTTGCCGGTCGTGTTCGTGGGGCCTTCCGCCTCGTGAATCCGGACTGGAGCGTTCATGGCCGCCTCCCGTGATTGTCTCTTCCACCCTTAGATATACTCATTTTGAGCATAATCAAGTCCAAAATTTCGCCGGCATGCCGGCTGAACTTTTTTAAGCCTTGAAAGCCCGGATTTCAAGGTCCGGACAGGACGAGAAACAGAAAAGCCCGCCGGGTGGCGGGCCTTTACACGTCCGATATCGGACCGGATCAGTTGTGCTTCCTGCGGTAGATCCGGAAATCCTGGCGCGTCTGGATATGGAACAGGCGGTAGCGCTTGCGCGGCGTGACGATACGGTCGCTCTTGAAATAGGCCTCGCGCCGGTGCACCCGCGCCTGGCCGCGCAGGAGCTGGCGGGTCTCGCGGAAGGTCAACTCGCCGTTCTTGACGTCATTGAAGATCCGGTTCGCCTGGTTGTGCTGGCGCTGATCGACGCAGGGCGTACCGGCGT
>DATHRP010000805.1:0-5152 GCA_035465195.1 Afifellaceae bacterium
CTCGGATCGCCCCGGGCGGCCGCATGATCAGCGCCGACAAGGACGCCGGCATGGTGGCGGTTGCCGAGCAGCTGGCCGCGGAAGCCGATCTGCCCGCCGACGTCACCTTCGAATGGCATGCGACGCCGGCAGAAGAACCCGTTGCCGCCGATGCCTCCGTCGACCTCTGCCTCTACATGCAGGGCCCGCAGTTCGTCGCCGATCCGCCGGCGGCCATGGCCCTGGTGCACCGGGCCCTGAAGCCCGGCGGTCGGCTGGCCGCCAGCATGTGGAGCGTGATGTCGGACAACAAGGGGCACCACGCGATCGCCCAAGCGCTCGAGGCGCGCGGCCTCGCCTCGGCCAGCAAACCGTTCTCGCTCGGCGACCCGGAGGCCGCAAAAGCGTTGATCACGGATGCGGGCTTCCAGATCGTAACGTTCGAAACCGCCGATTTCATCGCCGGTTTCGCATCGGCCGACGCCTTCGTCGAAGGCGTCGCCGCCGGCGCCCCGGCGACCCGCCATGCCATCGCGCAACTATCGGACGACGAGCGCGACGCCTTCGTCGCCGATGTCAGGCAACGGCTGGAGCCATATGAGAAACCGGGCGGCATCGCGTTGCCGACACGGGCCCATCTTGTACTTGCCGTACGGTAAACTTACAATATAAGGTTGAAACCAATGGAATGTTGGCAGTCCAATGCCACTTTCAATTGACATTCGACGCAAAATAAGTTATTATTTTCGAGATTCTAGCGAATCTAAAGCCAATCTAGAAGAAAAGCTTCGATTGTATCTCATTTAATCTTTATTTGCTCATCATGAGCGCACGTCGAGGGAACCCATCATTATGAAGACTTTACGGAAAAACTTCTGGACGACTTGCGCGGCGCTGGCGTTTTCACTTGCGGCGGCCACCGCTGGCCAGGCGCAAGCCCTGAAACTCCGCCTGTCCGTGGAAAGCACGCCCGGCGCGTCGACCCAGCACATGCTGGCCTCCTTCCGCGATGCGCTGAAGGAGGAGATGGGCGACGATGTCGATATCGAGTTCTTCGACAGCGGCACGCTGGGCGACGAGATCGTCCACATGCAGCAGGTCCGCACCGGCCAGCTCGACGTCATCCCCATCGGATCGGATGCGGTGCAGCTCGATTCCAAGTTCGCCGTTTTCGATATCCCGTTCCTATTCTCCAGCCGCGAACAGGTGGCCGCCGTTCTCGACGGTCCGATCGGCGAGGAACTCGACAAGTCATTCCAGGAGAATGCCGGCCTCAAGGTTCTCGGCTTCGGCGAGATCGGCTTCCGCCACATCACCAACAATGTGCGGCCGATCGTCAAGCCGGAGGACCTGCAGGGCATCAAGCTGCGCACGCCGGGTTCAAAGACCCGCATACTGTCGTTCGAGATGCTCGGCGCGACGCCGATCAAGATGAATGTCGGCGATATCTACCTGGCCCTGCAGCAGGGCGTGATCGACGGCCAGGAGAACCCGTTCGGCAATATCCGCAAATGGTCGTGGTTCGAGGTGCAGAAATACATTTCGAAGTCGCGCCACGTCTACACGCCGATCACCTTTGTGATGAATCTCGACCGGTACAATTCGCTGACGCCGGAACAGAAGGAGAAGGTCGACAAGGCTGCGCGCAAGGCCGTCGAGCTGAGCCGCCAGTACGGTGCCGACAACGACGAAACGCTGGAGAAGGAAATCCGCGATCTGGCGCCTGATATCGCGTTCAACGATATCGACCAGGCGGCGTTCAAGGCGGCGTCCGTGCCGATCGCCGAAGCGATCGGCAAGATCGCCGGCGAGGAATTCACCGCGAAATTTGTTGCAGCCACCAACTGAGTGTCCCTACACTCCCGGGCATGAACACGGAAACGGCGCCAAGGCGCCGTTTCCCATTGGTGGAGCCGCGCGATGGCAAATCGGCGCGGCAGGGGACCGGAGGGGTCGATGAGCGAACAATCTGAGCCGGCGGACGCGTCCAACGACCCAGATTCCGGCGAAATAGCCGACAAGATAGAAGAAGCCACCCGAAGGCTGGAACTGCGCGACCCGGACGAAGACCTGTCGCTTGCGGACCGGATCGTCAATCAGATCGTCGAAATTGTCGGCGTCACCGTCCTCGTTGCCATCGTCGCCGTCGTCTTCTCCAACGCCGTCTCACGTTACACGCTGAACTACAGCTTTTCCTGGGCCGAGGAGATGGTCCAGATGTCGATGCCGTGGCTGGCCATGACCGGCGTTTTCCTGTCGGTGCGCCGCGGTACGATGATCCGAATCGACTTCTTCTTCGAGAAGATCCCGCTGCGCTTCCAGGGCGCCATCGCCAAGCTCGGCTACGCCGTCAATATCTTCGTGCTGTCGCTGATGGCCTGGGTGTCGCTCGACTTCGTCCGCCTGTTCGGCGGCGACGTCGCGCTCTACGTGCAGATTCCCACCGGCTGGTCGACATCGGCGCTCGTCTTCGGCGCGGCCGGCGCGGCGATGGCCTATCTCGCGGAGATCTTCCGCGAATGGCGCAACCGCGACCGCGCCCCATCCGGGGGAGCCGCGTCATGACCCCCCTCGTCGGTGCAGGCGTATCGATCCTGCTGCTCTGCCTGCTGATGGCATTCCGCGTGCCGATGCTGGTGTCGATCGCCGGCGCGGTGTTCCTCAATTTCTATCTTTCCGGCGCCTGGGCGTTGACCCTGCCGCAGACCATGATGTCTGGCCTCGGCCGCTTCGTGCTGATTGCCCTGCCTCTGTTCGTGCTGGCCGGCGGGCTGATGAACGCCGGCGGCATCTCCGCCCGCCTGTTCGAATTCGCCCGCTCCATCGTCGGCTCGCTACGCGGCGGGCTGGCGCATGTCAACGTCGTCACCAGCATGTTCTTCGGCGGCATGATCGGCTCGTCCACCGCCGACCTCGCCGGCACCGGTTCAATCGTCATCCCGGCGATGAAGGCCAACAAGTATCCGGCCGATTTCGCCGCCGCGCTGACCGCCTCGTCCGCCGGCATCGGACCGATGCTGCCGCCCTCCTCGCCGATGATCCTCTATTCGGCCGTGACCGGTGTCTCGCTCGGCGCGCTGTTCCTGGCCGGCGTCATTCCGGGCCTGCTGCTCGGCCTCAGCCAGATGCTGATCGTCGCCTACCTTGCCCGCAAGCGCGGCTGGCTGCCCTATGCCGCCTTCTCCCTCGACGAGGTCTGGCGCACCGGCCGGCGCGCCATCCTGCCGTTCGGCTTGCCGATGATCATCGTCGGTGGCCTCGTGCTCGGCGTCTTCACCCCGTCGGAGGCCGGCGCCTTCGCCGTCGTCTACGCCCTGGTGCTGGCGATGTTCGTCCACCGTGCGCTGAACCTGCGCGAAGTTTACCGGGTGCTCGTCAACGCAGTTCAGCTGAGCGGCGAACTGCTGATCATCGTCGGCCTGTCCTTCGCGCTCGGCGCCGGCCTGACCAACGCCCACGTGCCGGATTTCCTTGTCAGGTTCATCGACCTCGTCGTCGTCGTTGACAGCGCCTATCTGCGCATCCTCGCACTCGTCCTGCTCGCCATTCTGGCCGGCATGATCCTCGATCCGCTGATCCCGGTGCTGCTGCCGATCATCCTGCCGACACTGATCGCCTACAATATCGACCTGGTGCATTTCGGCGTGCTGATGGTGATCGCCGTCGTAATCGGCCAGGTGACCCCGCCCATGGCGATCGCACTGATCATCGCCGGCCGCATCGCCAATGTCGACCAGATCCGGGTGCTGCGGGCCAACATGCCCTTCTTCTGGGGCATCGTCATCTTCATGCTGATCGCGATCGCGGTACCCGGCGTCGCGACATGGCTGCCCAACCTCGTGCGCAACTGACCGCGGCGCGCATCCTTACGAAAGGCTGAAGCCAGATGAACATTCGTGACCGGATCGGCGTCGATTGCGGCCGCAAGCTGTCGGTGGAGGACGCCGTCCAGTGGGCGATCGACCACGACGTGACCTATATCGACTGCCAGATCGACATCGAGCCCAATGCGCTGGAAAGTTTCGACGATGCGCGCTGCACGCCGATCCGCGAAAAATGCGCCGAGCACGGCATCCAGCTCGGCCTGCACACGCTGTCGGCCGTCAATGTCTCGGAATTCTCGCCGTTCCTCAGCGAGGCGGTCGACAAGTATCTGCGCGCCTATATCGACGCCTATCAGCGGCTCGACGCCAAGTGGATCGTCGTCCACGGCGGCTACCATTTCACCGACGACGTGCAGAAGCGGATGGAAGTCGGCCTCGAACGGCTGAAGCGCACGATCGGCTATGCGGAGGAGCAGGGCGCGCGCATTCTGCTGGAAAACCTCAACTGGGAGCCCGATCTCGCCGAAGTGCATTACCTGCCCACCACGGTGGAAGAGACGATGTACTATTTCGACCGGATCGATTCACCCAATCTCGGCTGGTCATTCACCATCAACCACGCCACGCTGCTGCCGGTCGGCATCGCGGGCTTCCTTGAGGGCGGGCCTGCCGACCGTCTCGGCGAAGTGCGGATGGCCGACAGCAACGGCGAATACGAGCTCCACATGCAGCCGGGCGAAGGCATGGTCGACTGGACCGACATGTTCCGGAGGGTCGAGGCGACCGGCTATACCGGGCACTATATGAACGCCTTCGGTTCGCTCGACGACATGCTTCGCGGACGCGAGTTCCAGGTCGAAAGGTTCCCTGCCTAGCCGCTACCGAACCGCGGCCGTTCCATCACCAGCACATCGGCATCCCTGTAGCGGGCCGGGCCCGATTTCCGGTAACCGCATTTTTCGGCAATCCGCATAGACGCCTCGTGGTCGGGCAGCATGAAGCAGACCGTCTTCGGAAACGTCAGCCGTTCATCGGCCCAGCGGACGGCGGCGGCCACCGCTTCGCCACCGAGCCCCCTGCCCTGCGCCGCCACGCACATCACCCAGCCGATCTCCGGAAGCCTGCCGAGCGGCGGATCGATGTCGCGCCGGTAGTCGGCAAATCCCACCTCGCCGAGGAACGCGCCGGTCTCGCGGTCCTCGACCAGCCAGTAGCCGAAGCCGAGCGCCTGCCAGTGGCCGATATGGCGCAGCAGCCGCGACCAAGACTCCTCGAGGCTCGACGGCCGACCACTGATCTTGCGCACCACTTCCAGGTCGGCCCACATCCGCGCGCTTGCCTCGAAGTCG
>DATHRP010000806.1:0-1522 GCA_035465195.1 Afifellaceae bacterium
GATCGACTGCAGGAAGCCGCTCGCCATTCCCTCGAAGATACCCATCCGGCTTCCCCGCTCCCGCTCGGAAAGGCCCCACCGCCGTTCAGGCGGCGGGGCCGGTTATCGAGCGCGTCGTCCAGACTTACAGTTCGCCGCGGATCGCCGACACGAAGAGCGCGCGGGTCTTGTCGTCGAGATCGGTCGCGGCCTTGGCGATTTCCGTCATCTCCTGACCGGACAGGTAGGCGAGATCGCGCTTGGAGCTTTCCGCCTTCGCGATGAGCTCAGGATCGTTCATCGCCTTTTCGAAAGCTTCGCGCAGGAATGCAACGCGGTCTTCCGGGACACCGGGAGGCGCCGCCACCGGACGCCCGACAGCCGAAAGCGCGTCCCAGGATTTCAGGATCTTCAGCTTCGCATCCGCATTTTCCGATTTCGCGGCGACATCGTAGACGCTCGGGATACCTTCCAGCAGCCCCGTTGCCTTTTTCTCGCCGTGCAGGATGATCTTGTGGTCGCCGGCTTCGACGCCCTTGCGGGCCGAACCGAGCGAGCCCCACATGGCCTGCACATCGCCGCGCAGCATCGCCGTGCGGATGTCGGAGGATGAATTGAAGCCGTGCACCACTTTCTGGTCGATGCCGAACACGTCACCGGTGATCACGGCGTCGACATAGGTCGACCCGCCGAGCCCGGTTGCGCCGACGACAGCCGTCTTGCCGTCCGACATCAGGTCTTCGAACGTATTGATACCGCTGTTGGCGGCCGCCACCATCACCCGTTGGTCCGCTACGATGCGGCCGAGGAAATTGTAGTCAGCCACCTTGTATGTCGCACCTTCGATCTCGGCGAGCTCGTTGGTGATCATGGCCGAACCGTTGATGATGCCGATCGTCAAACCGTCGGCGGGCGCCTGGAAGATCTCGTTCGCGCCCTTCATACCGCCGGACCCCGGCATGTTGACGATATCAACGCGCGCGCCGGTATATTTTTCCAGGTAAGGCGCCAGCAGCCGGCTGTATTCGTCGTATCCGCCGCCGGGCTTGTACGGAACGATCCAATTGATCGACTTGCCCTTATAGAATGACGCGGCGTCCTGTGCCTTGGCCACCTGCCCGGCACCGAAGGCCATTCCTGCGACCGCGGCTGCGGCCATACCCTTCAGAAACAGTCGTCTCATCGTCTTCCTCCCTTCAGTTATGTGCGAACGAACATTTCATGCAGCTTGCACATGCGCCCGACGTCCGCGCCCGCTCCGTGACCTGCCCTGTGCAACGATCCCGAAACCGGCATGATCCCTCGTTTCCGGCAATCCATCCGATCGTCCGATCTCGGGTTTTTCTATCGCAAACCTACAGATAGCCACATGTCCCCGTCAATGGGACATCGGTCCGCATGAAGGAACAGCAGCATTGGAAAACCGCTGCCGCCTAGCCGGTCCGATTAGCGCTCCGCGACCAGAATGACACCGGCCATTGCCAGGACGGCTGCTATGAGTATCGCTGGCCCGGGCATTCGCTCGGTCCGAAAGATCAGCACG
>DATHRP010000807.1:0-12839 GCA_035465195.1 Afifellaceae bacterium
ACGATCGGCAGCGCCGACATCAGGTTGCCGATCGGCATCAGGCCGCGTTTCAGGAATCCCACCCGGTCGACGAGAACGGCGACGGCGAAGCCGCTCAAGCAGCCGAGCACGTAGCCAGCGATCACCGCCTTCAGGAAAGTCTGGCGGAAATCCGCCCACAATGTCGGTACCGATCCAGCAAGCCGCTCCCAGATCATGCCGGGCGGCGGCAGCAGCACCGCCGGCACGCCGGCGGCGCGGACGACGACTTCCCACAATATGAGCAGCCATGCGCCGAAGATGAGCGGTATCGCCAGGCGACGGGCGGTCCCGATCCAGCCGGCCTTGTCCGGCAGGACGGAGAGGCGCTCCACCAGCAGCCAGGCGGCGAGCCATGAACCGATGATCAAGCTCCAGTAGCCGGCGCCTTTCGGCGTCGCCTCGCCGAGCGCGGCGATGGCGACGAGGGCGCCGAGCGAAGAGACCAGCGCCAATGCCCAGACGAGCCGAATGTCCTGGCCGCGAATGGCAGACGCAAGGAACAGCAGCGCCGCCAGCAGAACGAACCAGAACGGATCGCCGGGAGGAACGGCACCGCCGAGGCCCGGCAGCAGGCCGACGGCCACCGCCGCGATGCCGAGGAGAGCAAGCAGCCATTGCAGCCGGGTCATGGCGCCATCCCCATGCGCTTCAGCACGATGCGGTTGGCGATGCCGACGATCCCGACAAGCACCGCCGCCAGCAGCGACGCCGTCACCAGCGCCGACCAGATCTGGATGGTCTGGCCGTAATAGGAGCCGGTCAGCATGCGCGCGCCGAGCCCGGCCACCGCGCCGGTCGGCAGTTCGCCGACAATGGCGCCAACCAGCGAGATGGCGACCGCGACCTTCATCGAGGCGAACAGGAACGGCATCGCCGAGGGCCAGCGCAGTTTCCAGAATACCTGTGCACGGTTGGCATTGTAGGTGCGCATCAGATCAAGGTGCATCACTTCCGGCGAGCGCAGGCCCTTCACCATCCCGACGGCCACCGGGAAGAAACTGAGATAGGCGGAGATGATCGCCTTCGGCACGAGACCCGAAATGCCGACGGCGTTGAGCACGACGATGACCATCGGCGCCACCGCCAGGATGGGAATGGTCTGCGATGTGATGATCCACGGCATCAGGCTGCGGTCGAGCGCCCGCGAATGGATGATGCCGACCGACAGAAGGATGCCGAGCAGGGTGCCCATGACGAAGCCGAGCAATGTCGAGGACAGCGTGACGCCGGCATGATAGACGAGGCTGCGCTTGGAGCTCAGCCGCGTGCGGAAGACCGTCTTGTCGATTTCCTGCACCACCTGGTGGGGCGCCGGCAGCACAGGCCGCTCCTGCGAAAGCGTCGCCGCGACCAGATCGCTTGTCGAATAGGCGGTGCCGGCACGCTCGAACAGGTCGCGCTGGAACGGCGCGTTCAGCCAGATCGCCGCGAGGTACCAGACGGCAACGATCACCGCCGACACGATGACGACTGGCAGCACGGAACCCGACCAGGCCCGCCGGACGATGCGGCCCGCCAATCCGGTCTCTGCGATCTCCGGGCTGTATCCGGCCGCGGCGGTCATCCGGTGTCAGTCCTCATAGGAGTGCCCCGCCCTCAGCCCTTCGCGGACTCGGTGGGCGATCTCCAGGAATTCCGGCGTCTCGCGAATGTCGACCGTCCGTTCCGCCGGCAGGTCGCAGTCGATGACATCGTGGACGCGGCCCGGCCTTGGTGACATGACGACGATCCGCGTCGACAGGAACACCGCCTCTGGGATCGAATGGGTGACGAAAACGATGGTCTTGTTCGTCTTTGCCCACAATTGCAGAAGCTGCTCGTTGAGATGGTCCCGGACAATCTCGTCGAGCGCGCCGAACGGTTCGTCCATCAGGAGCAGGTCTGGATCGAACGACAGCGCCCGGGCGATCGAGGCGCGCTGCTGCATGCCGCCGGACAATTGCCATGGAAACTTGCGTTCGAACCCGATGAGGTTCACCAGCTCCAGGTTCCGCTTCACGCGCTCCGCCTGTTCCACTTTCGAAAGCCCCATGATCTCCAGCGGCAGCGCGACGTTGGCGGCAATCGTGCGCCAGGGATAGAGCGCCGCCGCCTGGAAGACGTAGCCGTAGGCACGGTTCAGCCGCGCCTGCTCGGCGCTCACGCCGTTCACCGTGATCGTGCCGGCGGTCGGCTTCTCCAGGTCGGCGATCACCCTGAGCAATGTGGTCTTGCCGCAGCCCGACGGGCCGATCAGCGACACGAACTCGCCGCGGCGGATCTCGAGGTCGATGTCGGCAAGCGCGTGGACCGGCCCATCGGCGGTCTGGAAGGTCAGCGAAAGATCGCCGCTCTCGATGACCACCGCGCCGGTCGCCCGGTCCGGATTGTCGATCCCCGCTTCGCTGTCTGCGACGTTCAGCATGCGCCTGTCCCGGCAAGCCCCTTCGGCCGGTTACACGCCGGCCGGCATGTTCTCCGGCTTGCGCTCCACCTTGCGCGGCGCCGTCAGTTCTTTCCACGCCGACAATGCCTTGTTGACCGGGCTGTGCGGCGGCCGTTCGACGAACCGGCCGTTGCCGGTGTCGGAGCGCACGTCGCCTTCGTTATAGGCGATGCGGCCGCGGCTCAGCACCATGCGCGGCAAGCCGGTCACCTCGATGCCCTCGAAGACATTGTAGTCGATCGCCGATTTCTGCTTCGACGCCGTGATCGTCTTGGTTGCCTCAGGGTCCCAGATCACGATATCCGCATCCGAGCCCGGCATAATCGCGCCCTTCTTCGGGTACATGTTGAGGATGCGGGCGATATTGGTCGAGGTGACGGCGACGAATTCGTTCATCGTCAGCCGGCCGGTGCGCACGCCCTTGGTCCACAAGACCGGGAGCCGGTCTTCGAGCCCGCCCGTGCCGTTCGGGATCTTGGTGAAGTCGCCGACGCCCATCCGCTTCTGTTCGGTCGTGAAGGCGCAATGGTCGGTCGCCACCACCTGCAGGCTGCCGGCGGCGAGCCCCGCCCACAAACCGTCCTGGTGTTGCTTGTCGCGGAACGGCGGCGACATGACCCGGCGCGCCGCATAGTCCCAGTCGGGATTGGCGTACTCGCCCTCGTCCAGCACCAGGTGCTGCACCAGCGGCTCGCCATAGACCCGCATGCCCTTCTGGCGCGCCCGGCGGATCGCCTCGTGCGCCTGTTCGCAGGAGACATGCACGATATAGACCGGCACGCCGGCCTGGTCGGCGATCATGATCGCCCTGTTGGCCGCTTCGCCCTCGACCTCCGGCGGCCGCGAATAGGCATGCGCCTCCGGCCCGTTATTGCCTTCCGCCATCAGCTTCTGCTGCAGATGCGCGACGACGTCGCCGTTCTCCGCGTGCACCAGCGGCATGGCGCCGATCTCCGCGCAGCGCTGGAACGAGGCGAACATCTCGTCGTCGTCGACCATCAGCGCGCCCTTGTAGGCCATGAAATGCTTGAACGTGTTGATGCCGCTGGAAACGATGTCCGGCATCTCGTTGAACACCTGCTCGCCCCACCAGGTGATCGCCATGTGGAAGGAATAGTCGGTGCGCGCCTTGCCGGCCTTCTGGTACCATTGCTGCAGCGCGTCCTTCAGCCCCTGCTCCGGCGCCGGCAGGCAGAAATCCACTACCATGGTCGTGCCGCCGGACAGCGCCGCCGCTGTCCCGGTGTCGAAATCGTCCGCCGAGAACGTGCCCATGAAGGGCATCTCCATGTGTGTGTGCGGGTCGATGCCGCCCGGCATCAGGTAGCAGCCCGAGGCGTCGATCGTCTCGTCGCCGCTCAGGCCGTCGCCGACGGCGGCGATGGTGTCACCCTCGATCAGGATATCGGCCTTGTAGGTCCGGTCGGCGGCGACGATGGTGCCGCCCTTGATCACCGTGCTCATGTCAGCACTCCCCTATTCCACGATCTCGGCCGTCTCGACGACGGCATGGTAAAGCACGTTGGCCCCGGCGGTCGCCCATTCCGGCGAGATCTCCTCGTCCTCGTTGTGCGACAGGCCGTCGACGCACGGGCACATGACCATCGACGTCGGCGCCACCCGGTTGATCCAGCAGGCGTCGTGGCCGGCGCCGGACACCAGGTCGCGGTGCTTGTAGCCGAGACGCTCGGCGGCATCGCGCACTGCCTTGACGCAGTTGTCGTCGAACTTCACCGGGTCGAAGGCGCCGACCTGCTCTATCTCCATGGTGAGCCCGATCTCGTCTGCGATGATCTTCGCCCGCTCGCGCAGCTCCGCCTCCATGGCGGCGATGACGTCCTTCTCGGGATGCCGGAAATCGATGGTGAAGACGACCTTGCCGGGAATGATGTTGCGCGAATTCGGATAGACGTCGCAATGGCCGACGGCGCCTACGGCGAGCGGTGCATGTTTCCACGCGATCTCGTCGACGACCTGGGTGATCCGCGCCATGCCGAGGCCGGCATTGACCCGCATCGGCATCGGCGTCGAGCCGGTGTGGCTTTCCTTGCCGATCAGCGTCACCTGCAGCCAGTTGAGTCCCTGGCCGTGGGTGACCACGCCGATATCGTAGCCCTCGGCCTCGAGGATCGGACCCTGCTCGATGTGCAGTTCGAAGAAGGCGTGCATCTTGCGCGCGCCGACCGGCTCGTCGCCCTTGAAGCCGATGCGCTCCAGTTCGTCGCCGACGTTCTTGCCTTCGGCGTCCTCGCGCCCATAGGCCCAGTCGAGCGTATGGACGCCGGCGAACACGCCGGATGCCAGCATCGGCGGGGCAAAGCGCGTGCCTTCCTCGTTGGTCCAGTTGACCACGACGATCGGCCGCTTCGTCCTGATATCGAGATCGTTCAGCGTGCGGATGATCTCCAGACCGCCGAGCACGCCGAGCACGCCGTCATACTTGCCGCCGGTCGGCTGGGTATCGAGGTGCGAGCCGACCATGACCGGGTCGAGACCCGGCTCGGCGCCTTCGCGGCGGGCGAACATGTTGCCCATCTGGTCGATGCCGATCGTCAACCCCGCTTCCTCGCACCAGCGGGTGAACAGCTTTCGGCCTTCCGCGTCCTCGTCGGTGAGCGTCTGCCGGTTGTTGCCGCCGCGCACGCCGGGGCCGATCTTCGCCATCTCCATCAGGGCGTCCCACAACCGGTCGCCGTTGATGCGCATATTGGATTCAAGCGTCATTGGATCTCCCTCGGCGCCGCGGCGCCGTCATCGCAGCGTCGTCAGTTGAGGGTCGGGAAGTTGAACACCGCCCCATCCTTGATCCCGGCCGGCCAGCGGCTGGTGATCGTCTTCAGCCGGGTGTAGAAGCGCACGCCTTCCGGGCCGTAGATGCCGTGGTCGCCGAACAGCGACTGCTTCCAGCCGCCGAACGAATGGTAGGCGACCGGCACCGGGATCGGCACGTTGACGCCGACCATGCCGATCTCGATGGCATCGGCGAAGGAGCGCGCGGCGTCGCCGTCACGGGTGAAGATCGCCGTGCCGTTGCCGAACTGGTGCTTGTTGATCATGTCGACGGCCTCGTCGTAGGAGCCACTGCGCACAACCGAAAGAACCGGCCCGAAGATCTCCTCCTTGTAGATCGTCATGTCGCGGGTCACCCGGTCGACCAGCGAACCGCCGACGAAATAGCCGTTCTCGTAGCCCTGCAGCTTCAGCCCGCGGCCGTCGACGACAAGCTCGGCGCCTTCCTCGACGCCCTTGTCGAGATAACCGAGCACCTTTTCCTGGTGCTGTTTGGTGACCAGCGGCCCCATCTCCGCTTCCGGATCCGTGGTCGGGCCGATCTTCAGCGCCTGCACGCGCGGCGCCAGCTTGGCGACGAGCTGATCGGCGGTCTCCTCGCCGACCGGCACGGCGACGGAGATCGCCATGCAGCGCTCGCCGGCCGAGCCGTAGCCGGCGCCCATCAGCGCGTCGACCGCCTTGTCCATGTCGGCGTCGTGCATGACCACCATGTGGTTCTTGGCGCCGCCCAGCGCCTGCACCCGCTTTCCGGAGGCCGTGCCGCGCGTATAGACATATTGCGCGATCGGCGTGGAGCCGACGAAGCTGATCGCCTTGACATCGGGATGGTCGAGCAGCGCGTCGACCGCCTCCTTGTCGCCGTGCACGACATTGAGCACGCCGTCGGGAAAGCCGGCTTCCTTGAACAGGTCGAAAAGCAGCATCGGCGCCGACGGATCGCGCTCCGAAGGTTTCAGGATGAAGGTGTTGCCGCAGGCGATCGCCATCGGGAACATCCACATCGGCACCATGGCCGGGAAATTGAACGGCGTGATACCGGCGACGACGCCGAGCGGCTGCCGGTCGGCATAGGTGTCCACGTCAGGGCCGACATTGCGGCTGAACTCGCCCTTCAGCAGGTAGGGAATGCCACAGGCGAAATCGACGACCTCCAGGCCGCGCTGCACCTCGCCCAGCGCATCGGCATGGGTCTTGCCGTGCTCGCGGCCGATCGCCTTCGCCAGGTTGTCGGCATTGGACTGCACCAGTTCGCGGAAGCGGAACATCAGCGCGGCGCGCTTCAGTGGCGGCGTCCGGCCCCAGGTCGGCGCGGCCTGCTTTGCGGCGGCGACCGCCTGGTTGACCTCCTCTACGGTCGAAAGCGGCAGTTCGGCGACCTGCTCGCCGGTCGCCGGGTTGAACACGGCCGAAGTCCGGCTGCTTGCCGATGCGGCCGTCTCGCCGCCGATGCCGTTCAGAATGCGTTCCATTGTTTTCCGTCCCTAGCTGAATGTTGCCGGCTGGCCGAGCGGCGCGCCGGAGAGTTGCTCGATCAGGCACTTCTCTAGGACAGGCCAAGGGCAACGCGCAATTGTCAAACCCGCGACTTCGGAGGGGCCAGTTTGCACACCGATCAAGCCGCCATGCTGCCGCCTGTCTCCTGCCCACGCCGACTGCGCCATCTGCCTGCCCGCAACATCTGTCTGCCCGCCGCGCCTCCGGCGGAACCGGCAACGACACCGGGCGGCGAACCGTCCGGTTCTTTTCTTGACTATTTGGTCAAATTGTACGCTAAGGGTCGTCCGGCGTGACGGTCAAGGCGAAATTTTGACCGATTGCCGCGCAAGCAGGCGAACATTCGAGATCGATGGCAAAACCCGACAATAAGCCGCAGAAACGCACGCGCATCCAGGCCAGAAACCGGCAGCTCATCCTCGATGCTGCCCTCGGTGTCTTTTCCGCCTACGGTTTCCGCGGCGCCACCCTGGACCAGATCGCCGAGGCGGCGTCCATGTCCAAGCCGAACCTGCTCTACTATTTCCGCCGCAAGGAAGACGTCTACCTCGCCGTCCTGGAACACACGCTGGATGACTGGCTGGAACCGTTGAAGGCGCTCGACGCGCAGGGCGATCCGATCGAGGAAATCCGCAATTACATAGAGCGCAAGCTCGACATGTCGCGCACCGCGCCGGAAGCCTCCAGGCTGTTCGCCAACGAGATGCTGCACGGCGCGCCGGTGCTCGGCGGGACCCTGGCCGGTCCCCTGCGGGCGCTGGTCGACGAAAAGGCCGCGGTGATCCGCCGCTGGGTGGCGGAAGGCCGACTTGCGCCGATCGACCCGCATCACCTGATCTTCTCGATCTGGGCGACCACCCAGCATTACGCCGATTTCGACGTCCAGGTCCGCGCCGTGCTCGGCGAGCGGTCAAAGGGCGATGCTCATTTCGAGGATGCGCGTGTCTTCCTCGACGCACTGTTCCTGGACGGGCTCAGGCCACGCTGACCGGCCTCGGCTTCACGCCGCATCCTTCAGGTCGAATATCCCGGTCGCCGGCCCGTCCTTTTCCAGGCCCAGCACTGCCAGCCGGCCGGTCGCCGCGTTGGCCATGACCGCCAGACGTGTATCCGGGTTGAGCACGGGCGGTTTCAGCCAGTCCATCGCCGCCGCACCCTCTGCATCTATCGCGCAATGGCCCGTCATCGCGTCAAACCGCCCGGCGCTGTCGCGGCCGCGTGACTTTCCCTTTACGTCAACGGAAAGCCAATGGTTGGCGACCGCCGCCGGGGCATCATGGACGAAGGCCGTGGTTTCGAGCCGTTCGATCACGCAGCCCTCGCCGTCGCCGGTGCCGGCCAACGTCATGAAAACCGGCAATGCCAGCTCGGTATCGCGCAGCATGGACTTGGCCGACGCATAGTCCGGGCAGGTCTCGCAGGCGAGCCGCAACAGGTGCGCCGGCGGCAGCGCGGTGCTGTTCCACACCTCGACACGGTTGCGGACCCAGTCGGCCGGCAGCGGGTGCCAGTTCCGGCGCTTCAGCGGTGCCTGGTTGATCGCGGCGGAAAACCGGCCCGGCGCCATCACCGTCATCGCCCCGACATAGCCGGGCCAGGTGACGTTGTACCAGGGCCCGTGCGGGGATTCGTGGCGGGCGACAACGACCTCGCGGCCCAGGCCGTGGAACGGCCAGTCCAGCGTGCGCAGCAGGCGCATGCCCTGTCCTCCCGGCTCCACCGCGACGCCGGTCGTGCAGCCCCATTCGTAGCTCATGTTCATGAACCAGCCGCCGGTCGGAATGGCGGCGCAGGCCTGGCGGATCTCGCCCAGATAGGGCGTTGTGCAACGCTCTGCCCAGCGCCTGGAGAAATGTTCCATCATGTGCAGGCCGGGCGGCGTCAGCATTCGGCGCCCGGCCGCGATCAGGCGTTCCGCGCCGGCCCTGTGCTCCGGCATGTCGAGGATCGCCACCGGGCTCCGCTCGCCGATATCGATCAGGGGAATTTGCCGCAATGTCCTGCACCTCCGCTTCCGGACCGGCATCCGGGTCCGCCGTCACTCCTACGTCAGATGGGGTTTGGAAACGGTTATCGCCAACATCCAGGCGGTTGGCGGTAAATCCACGAATAATCCTGTTTGAAACCAATAAGTTAGACTGGCGCGAGCCGGCATTGAGCCGTTGTCCGGCTCATGGCGTCCAATTCCTAATCGGTAACCGGGAGTATGCCATGACACCGCTCAAGACCCTCACCGCCGGCATTGGCGCCGCACTGCTCACCAGCTCCATGCTCACCGGCTTCGCGGCGGCCGGGCCGAAGCCGGTCATCAATCCGAAGATGCAGGTTGTCGCCCCGAAGCCGGTCATGATCAAGCCGGTCCGGCCGATGATCGCGCGTCCGCACATCAAGGTTCGCGTCAACCGCGACCCGCTGGAGAAGAAAGCCGACCAGGACGAAGGCCAGGCCGAGGCCCTGCCCCGCTCCGCCAGCCGGGCGCAGGGCAAAAAGGGCGTCTCGGCAATGCTCCCGCCGCAGCGCCTGCCGAAGCCGCGTCCCGACTTCGAGGATGCTCTGAAGGACATCAGGGATGCGATCGGCGCGGACGGCGTCAGCGGCGCCGATCCGGGCGAGCTTCAGGTCGCCACGATACCGCACGGATCGGACGGCCCGCTCGGCGACTTCGGCCTACCGGGACAGGATGACGACACCGGCAAGGCGCCCGGCGGCGGCCAGACGTCCGGTCCGTTTGGCGGCATGCCAGGCAACGACAATATGTGGAACGACCCCCACGGCGCCATCGGCTCGGATATTCCGAACCCGGCCGGAGACAACAGCCACAGCAAGGATGCGCCCGATACTGCGCCGGGTGTGCGGGTGACACCCGGAACCATTGCGGCTGCCATGGGCGCCGTGGCCGGCAAGGACGACAAAGACCCGTCAGCCGGCAAGCAGGAGAGTTCGACCGGCGGCAAGCAATTCGGGCTGGCCGACCCCGGCAGCAGCCGCGAATACGATTCCGACGACGGTTCGTCCCATATCGTCGAGACCTATAGCCAGGAGGGCGATGACTTCGTCATCGTCCGGACCATCGAGAATGACGCTGGAACCAACATTCTGATCAGGACAATGCACGGCGACGGATCCCGCACCGATTACTTCCGGTTTGCGAGCGGGTGGGGCTGGACGCAGGAGCGCGATGCCGATGGACAGGTTGGGCCGGTTCGGTATTTCGGCGTCGCCGAACTGCGCAATCCGGACGATGCCGGCGCCGGCGGCTATGTCCCCGTCAATTGCGGCTCCGTCGGATGCAACGAGTCTCGCAAGGGCAAACCGGGCGTACGGTTGAGCGACGGAATGGTCCGGGCTCTGACCGACCCGGAACACAGCGCCGCCGCTCCCCGCAACGGCGCCGCGCCGATCGTCACCCAGCACGACCTGCTGTCGCAGTACGATCCGGACTTCAGCGGCGGGGGAGGACCCACGCCGATCGACAAGCCGCGCATCCAGTCCGACTGACCGCGCAGTTCACTGACAAGCAAGGCCCCGCCGACGGCGGGGCCTATTTCGCTGGGGCCAGTGTCTCTAGTCCCCGGTCATATGTGCCGGCGCCGGCCTTCCGCCTTCGTCGCGAAGCAGCATCACGAGGGCGGCGATCGTCGCGGCAACCCCCAGCCAGACCTGGCCGGAAACCCAGCCGCGTCCGGAAAACCCTTCCCAGAAGATCACGAAACTCGGAACCAGGTAGCCGTAGGCCATGACCTTGCCGGCCGGCAGCCGCATGGCGGAGTATTGCAGCAGGAAGAACGTCACGGCGGTTGCGAAGACCGAGACATAGGCGATCGTGATCCAGACGATGGCCGGCAGCGCCAGCCAGTCGGTGGTGACGATGGCGTGCCAGCCGAACAGCGAGACCAGCAGACTGCCGGCCACAAGCGTCCAGAAGGTGAAGACGATCAGCGGCTCGCCGCGATTGAACTTCGGCACGAGCGGCGTATAGGCGGCGTGGCAGGCGCACCCGACGAGAAAGATCCGCTCGCCGAGGCCGATGTCGAAGGCGAGCATCGCCGCAACGTCGCCCCGGAAGATCACCCAGACGGCACCGGCCGCGCCGACGGCGAGCGCGAGCAGCACCGCGGGCCGGGAGATCTGCCGCTGAAACAGCCAGCCGAAGCCGGCCGCCATCAGCGGCGTCAGGGTGAAGACCGCGCCGGTCGATACCGAGTCGGTGATCCGCAGGGCATAGAACATCAGCACGAAGTAGGCGCCGAGCAGGCCGCCCATCACCAGGTAGCGCCACGGCGCCGCGACATGGCTCTGTTTCCAGCCGGCCGTGCGGTGCACGAACACGGCCATGATCAGCCCGGCCAAGATGAACCGCACGGCGTTGATCGCCTGCGGATCGATGTATTGCGCTGCCTGGCCGCCGAGCGAGAACGAGCCGGAGATCAGCGCGGCGAACGACAGCATAGCCAGATGCCCCCGCCGCCGCTCCCGTAGCGGGAGATGCGACAGCGGGGGCTCCAGGGAGGATTCTGAACTGTCCCGGTTATTCCGCAGCGTCTTTGACCAGGCGCATCGGATTGTTCGGATGCGTCGTCCAGTTGCCGTAGCCGGGCTCGATCGGCTCTTTCGTGCGCGGGTCGACGCCGGAAATCCGCTCCATGGTGATGCAGTCGTCGACCGGGCACACCGAGACGCAGAGATTGCAGCCGACGCATTCCTCGTCGATCACCTCGAATTTGCGCACGCCATCGACATGGTTCGTGATCGCCTGGTGCGAGGTGTCCTCGCAGGCAATGTGGCAGCGGCCGCACTTGATGCAGAGGTCCTGGTCGATGCGCGCCTTGGTGACGTAATTCAGATTGAGATACTGCCAGTCGGTGACGTTCGGCGTCGCGAGGCCGGTGAAGTCCGAAAGGCTCGAATAGCCCTTCTCGTCCATCCAGGCGTCGAGGCCGTCGATCATCTCGCGGACGATCTTGAAGCCGTAGGCCATCGCCGCCGTGCAGACCTGGACGTTGCCGGCGCCAAGCGCGATGAACTCCGCCGCGTCGCGCCAGTTGGTGACGCCGCCGATGCCGGAGATCGGCAGGCCGTGGGTTTCCGGATCGCGGGCGATCTCCGCCACCATGTTGAGCGCGATCGGCTTTACCGCCGGGCCGCAATAGCCGCCGTGCGAACCCTTTCCGTCGATCGACGGTTCCGGCGACATGGTGTCGAGATCGACGCTGACGATCGACGAGACCGTGTTGATCAGCGAGACGGCGTCGGCGCCGCCGGCTTTTGCCGCGCGCGCCGGATAGCGGATGTCGGTGATGTTAGGCGTCAGCTTGACGATCACTGGCATGCGGGTGTTCTGCTTGCACCAGCGGGCGACCATCTCGATATACTCCGGTACCTGGCCGACGGCGGAACCCATGCCGCGTTCCGACATGCCGTGCGGACAGCCGAAATTGAGCTCGATTCCGTCGGCTTCGGTGTCCTCGACCTTCTTCAGGATCGCCTTCCAGTTCTCCTCTTCGCACGGCACCATCAGCGATACGACCATCGCCCTGTCCGGCCAGTCGCGCTTGACCTGTTTGATCTCCTGCAGGTTAACCTCCAGCGGCCGGTCGGTGATCAACTCGATATTGTTGAAGCCGATCAGCCGCCGGTCCGGTCCGTGCACGACGCCGTAGCGCGGTCCGTTGACGTTGACGATCGGCGGGTCCTCGCCGAGCGTCTTCCAGACGACGCCGCCCCAGCCTTCCCGGAAAGCCCGCACCACGTTGTAGGCCTTGTCGGTCGGCGGCGCCGAGGCGAGCCAGAACGGGTTGGGCGACTTGATGCCGACGAAGTCGTTGCGAAGGTCTGCCATGATCGTCTCCTTCAGCCGAGCGCCCGATTGATGCTTTCCGCCGCCACCTTGCCGTCTTCCACCGCGACCACGGTGAGATCCTCGCCGCCCGCGATGCAATCGCCGCCGGCCCAGACGTCCGGCTGGCTGGTGCGCCGTTCCTCGTCGACGGCGATGCGCCCGCCTTCCAGCTGAATCGCGTCACCGGACCCGTTCAGCGGCGCGGCGACGAAACTCTGGCCGATCGCCTTCATCACCTGGTCGGCGTGAATGGTGAAGAGTTCTCCG
>DATHRP010000808.1:0-1829 GCA_035465195.1 Afifellaceae bacterium
ACGACAGCGCTCGCCATCTCCGATGCGCGGCTCTACGAAGCCGCCATTTCGCTGCGGGCCAGCCGCTGGCGGACATTCTGGACAGTCACGATACCGGGCGCCCGCTACGGGCTGATCTCCGCGGCGTTCGTCGTGTTCAACCTGGTGATCACCGATTTCGGCCTGCCGAAGGTCATCGGCGGTCAGTACAACATGCTCGCCGTCGACATCTACAAGCAGGTGATCGGGCAGCAGAATTTCGAAATGGGTGCTGTAGTCTCGGTCGTGCTGCTGGTTCCCGCGGTGCTCGCGTTCGCGATCGACCGGCAGGTGCAGAAAAAGCAGGTCGCCCTGCTTTCGGCGCGCTCGGTCGTCTATCAGCCCCGGCCCAATCGTCGGTTCGACCGGATCTGCCTTGCCTATTGCTGTGTCGTGGCGTTCTTCATCTTGGGCATTCTCGGGGTCTGCCAGTTCGCGGCCCTGATCAAGTTCTGGCCATACGATCTCAGCCTCAGCCTGAAGAACTACAATTTCGACCTGATGGACGGCGGCGGCTGGGGCGCCTACCGCAATTCCATCCGGCTGGCTCTGCTGACAGCCTTCTTCGGCACCGCCATCGTCTTCATCGGCGCCTACATGGTGGAGAAGACCCGGGGCTTCGATGCCGGCCGTACGGCCTTCCAGCTGCTCGCCATGTTGCCGATGGCCATTCCGGGCATGGTGTTGGGGCTGGCCTACATCTTCTTCTTCAACGATCCCGCCAATCCGCTGAACGTCATATACGGAACGATGACGATCCTCGTCGTGGTGACGATAACGCACTTCTATACGGTCTCGCACCTGACGGCCCTGACGGCGCTCAAACAGATGGACCGGGAGTTCGAATCCGTAGCCGCGTCGCTCAAGCAGCCGTTCTACAAGCTGTTCTCGCGCGTCACAGTGCCGGTCTGCCTGCCGGCGATTCTCGATATCTCGATCTACCTGTTCGTCAATGCGATGACGACCGTCTCGGCGGTCGTGTTCCTCTATTCGACCGATACGGCGCTTGCCTCGATCGCCGTCGTGAACATGGATGATGCCGGCGATATCGCGCCGGCCGCCGCGATGGGCATGATGATCTTCTATACCAATGCGATTGCCAGGATGATCCATATGGGTCTGTCGAAAGGCGTCCTGCGCCGAACGCAGGCCTGGCGCGAACGCTGACGCAACTCCGGCCATCCTGATCAGCCGCCAAGAAGGGCCGGCAGTTCAGCGACGCCGGCGATACAGACATCGCTGCAATCCTTCAGCGTCTCCTCGGTTCCCGTGCCGCTCAGGACGGCGACGGCAACCGCACCGGCGGCGCGCGCCATGGCCATGTCGTGCCGGTTGTCGCCGATCACCGCGATGCGTGACGGCTCGCTGCCGGTCAAGGCACAGAAGGCGTGCACCATGCCAGGTTGCGGCTTGATGCCGTGACCGCTGTCATAGCCGCAGACGAAGCCGACCAGGTCCGAAACGTTCAGGCTATGCACCGTCGCCCGGATCGCCGCCTCGGAATCGCTGCTGGCGATGCCAATGGCAATATTGTGCGAGCGAAGCACGCCGAACAGGGACGGAAGGTCGGTCAGCGGAACGGCGCGGCTTGCCGCTTGGCGGAACAATGCGTCTAGGTGGCCAGTCAACACCGCCGGCTCGAACGGGCTGCCCCCGGCAATCAGGCCCTCGGCAATTTCGATCGTATTGCCCGAGGCGAACAGGCTGTCCGCCCGCGTGCGGCCTGTCCGCGGATCGACACCACCGGCTCTCAGAAGCTCCCTCGCCAGCGTTTCGTCGCCGGCCGCAGCCAGCCGCGCCGCCTCGATATT
>DATHRP010000809.1:0-2967 GCA_035465195.1 Afifellaceae bacterium
CCTTCTCCCGCCGCACACGGCAAGCTTGCCGGACGCTCTATGCAGGTCCAAACACAATGATCGAACGCCCTTACCTGATGTTTCTTGGTGACGTGCCCGATGTTCTCGCCGCCAAGACCGCATACGGTGTCGTAGACTGGCGTCGCGATTGGTGTGTCGGCCAGCTCCGGTTCGACGGCTGCGGCGCTGACACCGGCCTGCCCGATATGACCGTAGCCGAGGCAAAATCGGCGGGCGCGCGGACCATGATCATCGGCGCCGCCAACCCGGGCGGCCGCCTGCCGGAACACTGGATCGCCTCGATCGTCAATGCCATCGAAGCGGGCATGGACATTGCCAGCGGTCTTCATGTCCGGCTTGGATCGTTCGACGAGATCCGCGAGGCCGCGGCAAGGCATGACGCGAAGCTTCACGATGTCCGTCATGCCGACCGCCAGTTCGCCACGGGCAAGGGCACACCGCGCAGCGGACACCGGCTGCTGACCGTTGGAACCGATTGTTCGATCGGCAAGAAATACACCGCCCTGGCACTGGAAAAGGCGCTGAGGGAACGCGGTTTCGATGCCGAATTCCGCGCCACCGGCCAGACCGGCATCCTGATCGCCGGAGGCGGTGTGGCCATTGACGCCGTCGTCGCCGACTTCATTTCCGGAGCGGTCGAATGGCTGGCGCCTGAAGCCGAGAAGGATCACTGGGATATTATCGAAGGCCAGGGATCGCTATTCCATCCATCGTTTGCCGGCGTTTCGCTCGGGCTGCTGCACGGTGCGCAACCGGATGCCTTCGTCGTCTGCCACGAACCGACACGCAAGACCATGCGCAACGTCCAGACACCGATGCCTTCGATCGACGAGGTCATCGAGACGACCATGCGGCTCGGACGCCTCACCAACCCTGCGATCCGGCCGGTCGGGATTGCCGTCAATACCGCAGCGCTTCCTGAAGAGGAAGCCAGGAGCCTGCTGCGCGGTTATTGGAAGACCTACGGCCTGCCCGCCGACGACCCGGTGCGCTTCGGCATCGACGCCGTTGCCGACCATATAGCCAGCCGGTTCGGGTGATGAGCCTGCAGATAAGTGCCCGGGCCGAGAATTTCCCGATCCGGGGCAGTTTCGTCATATCCCGAGGGGCGAAGACCGAAGCCAAGGTTGTCGTTGCTGAAATTTCCGATGGCAGCCATTTCGGCCGCGGAGAGTGCTTGCCCTATCCACGCTATCGCGAGACGATCGAAGGCGTTATCGCCGAAATTGAGGCCGTTCGGCTCGTCGACATGGACAGGCAGGCCCTGCGCGGCACAATGCCGGCCGGCGCAGCCCGCAACGCACTCGATTGCGCGTTGTGGGATCTGGAAGCCAAACGAACCGGAAAGCGGGTTGCCGATATCTGCGGTCTCGGCCCGCTCCACCCGCTGGAAACAGCCTACACCTTGAGCCTCGGAACAGCGGAAGCCATGGCGGAGGCCGCGAAAACCGCGGCCCATCGCCCTCTTCTGAAGCTCAAGCTCGGCGGCGACGGCGACGATGAGCGCATCCTTGCCGTGCGCGCCGCGGCTCCGTCGTCGCGCATCATCGTCGATGCAAACGAGGCCTGGGACGAAGACAACTGCATTGCCAACCTGCGCGCCTGCGCCGAGGCGCGGGTTTCACTGATCGAGCAGCCGATGAAGGCCGGAGCCGACGATATGTTGCGGGACATTCCGCATGTCGCGCCATTCTGCGCTGACGAAAACCTGCATGTCACCGCCGACCTCGACGGTTTGACGGGCAAGTACGACGCCGTCAACGTCAAGCTCGACAAGACGGGCGGGCTGACGGAGGCACTCGATCTCGTATCGGAGGCACGCCGGCGCGGCTATCTGGTGATGGTCGGCTGCATGGTCGGAACGTCGCTTGCCATGGCGCCGGCTGTGCTGTTGGGGCAACTTGCGGACGTCATCGACCTCGATGGCCCGTTGTTGCTCGACTGCGACCGCAGCCCTGCGCTCAGATATGACGGCGCCATCGTCCATCCGCCGGAAGCCGGCCTATGGGGCTGACCGGCCGAAATTTGCGCCGCTCGGTCAGGTGACGACAGGCTCCGGCGGCTGCATGCCGCGCCTCAGGCTCCAGGCAAGTGCGAGACCGGTCGCGCCGAGCACTGCCATCGCCCAGAACGCTATGACAGGGCTCGCCCGGAAGATCGGGCCGGCCGCCAGAATGGCCGTTGCGCCGATCACCCCGCTCAACAACTGGAACGCCGCCTGCAGGCGGGCAGTATGACCGGGGGCGGCCAGAGCGCCAATCGCCATGATGACGCCGAGGTAGGACGCGGCAAACGTTAGGGAATGCAGGGTCTGCAGCGCGAAGGCGAAGACCGGCGTGGTCGCGAATGGAAACAGACTCCAACGCACGAGCGCGCCGATACCGCCGGCAAGCAGGAATCGCCGAGCGCCCCAGCCGGAAAAGCGCTTTGCCACCCAGAAAAGGCAGATCTCGATGACGACACTGTAAGCCCAAAGTGCTGCGATCGTGCGCGCGCCGAAGCTCGATTCGCGCCAGTAGAGGCTGCCGAACGTGTAGTACGTGCCGTGCGTCGCCAGAACCAGGCTGCCGGCCAGAACCGCACGCCTCAGCATGGGGTCGGCAATCAATTGCCGAAGTTGCGCCGGGCCGCGCCCGGCCGGGCCGTCCTGCACGCGCGGGAGCCAGAACGCCGCCAGGCCGCCCAACACGAACGCCGCCGTCAGGAGTCCGAACACGCCGTTATCGGAATAACCGCGCAGCACCTCCGCCGTCGCGAAGTTTCCGACGATGAACGTCACCGAACCCCAGAGCCGCACCCGGCCGTAATCCATACCATGTCGCTTCACGCCGACAATGGCCACGGCGTCGCCGATCGGGATCAGGGCCGACCAGAACACCATCGCCATCGCCGACAGGCACAGGATCGGCCAATAGCCGGAAACGAAGCCGAGACCGGCAAACACGG
>DATHRP010000810.1:0-6413 GCA_035465195.1 Afifellaceae bacterium
GAATGGGCACCTAAGCGTCTCCAGGACGCGTCTCGATGCCTCGTATTCCTCCGCGGTCGCGTTGTGCACGACATCGCCGGTGTGAATCACGACATCCGGCATCGGCTCGAACCGGTTTATCGCCGCCACGCAACGCTCGAACTCGCGCAGCCGGGCTTCGCCCCCGGCGATGTTCAGATCGATATGCGTGTCGGAAATCTGGACGATGATCATGCGGCACTGCCTATAGCAGCCGGCGACGCGCCATCAAATGCCGCGATACCGTTTATCCAGCGCGGCATATGTCCGCCGGTGCCACATGCTCAGAAATGATAGGTCTGGACGCCGGATTCGTCGCGGGCCTGCTCGCGCGGGCGCAGGGGCGAGCGCGGGTGATAGCGCAGCCCGTTTTCCGCCATGAAGCGACGCACGTCGTCCCGGCTCCACGATGCCAGCGGGTCGATGCGCACAAGCCGGCCGTGCTCGGTGATTCTTGGAGAGGGCGTGTCGGTGTAGGGGCCGTGATATACCCCGCTGATCCAGCAATCGACACCTGCCAGCGACCGGTTGAGATTGACGATCCGGTAGGCGCGGCTGTGATCGACCGGATTCTCCGCCCACAGGCCTTCACTGTGGTTGCAGTCACCCGGCAACGGCTCGCCTTCGTCCTCGGACGGGTCGCGGATGTCGCGCAGTCCGAGCTGGCTGACAAGCTCCGCCCTGTATTCCAGGCTTTCGGGGAGCGGATCCGGCGCATGGCAGAAGACGATCGGCGTCGACTTGTCGATGTCCGAGATCAGCTTCAGGAGCACCAGGCTGCGCGCCCGAAGCGAGCAGGTTGCCATGATCCTGCCGGCATACCGTTCCGCGATCAGGAAACGCAGCAACGATGCGGTGTCCATGTCCCTGGTCAGGTCCTGGAGTTTTTCGACGTCTGACATCGCAACCTCCCTGGTGCCGCGTGACGGGTAGTCCGTCCTGCCGATTGCGATCCCCGGCCGTGTTGTTTGTGTCGTACCGTTTGCGATGTCAAAACTACATCCGCACTGCAGCCCTTGTCCATGAACCGGCCGCTCCCGCTGCCAGACAGCGTGCCGCCGACGAACTTGCAGTCCGGCCCGGTACGGCTTCGGAAGCAAGCTAAAGGTAGGAAATAAGAATCTATGCAATCAAGGGATGCAGTATTGCCGCAACCCAGAATAGCTTCAGTGTCTGGTAATATAAAACCGAATTTACCTGCTTTCTGCACACAGATCAGCAGTGATTTAATCAAATCCGCTTAAAAGAAGTTCGTTTCGTACATTCATGCGTGAGGCATCTCATGTCCGCAAATCCATTGCCCGCAGTCGATATCTACCCCGTCTCGGACGGCGAACCGCTCGAAAACTCCGCAGTGACGGAAGAAGCGTCACCAGCCGAATCCGCCGTGCTCCCGGTCGCCCCGACCGGCAGTCAGGCCGGTCAGGGCGTTTTCGGCGCGATCCGTGGCGGTATTGCCGGTATGGCCGATCTGGTCTCGCGTTTCAAAAATGCAATGGTCGAAGTCGAAGCCATGTACAAGGAAACATGGAAGGGCGGGCGGCCAGATGCGCATGTCGCTGCGGACGTCGGGATACTGCAATCGACAACTGCTTCGATCCTGTCCGAATCGGGCGAACTGCTGGCAGAAGGATCCCTGCGCGAGGACGGGGAAGGCCGAGCCCTGCTTAACCTGGACGCGCCAACGCCGCTGCCTGCAATAGCCGTTGTGCGGACCCCGCAGTACGAAACCGGCCGCATCGCGAAAATCAGATGGACCGGAGAGACGACCGCCATCCTTGAATTCCCGGCGTAGCAGGACCTGCCACCCGCGCCGGCGGCATCGTCTTCCCGTCGCAATTCGGCTATAGCATCCCATGCAGAGCTTTATCGGGAGCCCAGCCGTGGGAACGATTCGGATTGCCGTCATTCTTGTCCTTGCACTCCCGGCGGCGGCCCTGGCCCGCCCTGATGCCCGCGCCATGACCTGTGCCGAGGTGCGCGCCCTGATCCGGGACAGTGGCGCCGTCGTCATCACCACCGGCCGCTACACATACAAGCGGTTCGTCTATCACCGCGGATACTGCCTCTACTCGGAGCGCATCGGCCATGAATGGATCGCCACAGGCGATACGCCGGAATGCCGGCTCCGCGTCTGCGTGGAAACGAACACATACAAGCGGCGCGGATTCCGCTAGACGCGATCCTGGGGATTGCGCCAATGCAATCCGTCTCTACAATGACACCGACACCGACGGCTCCCCGAGGCACGAGAATGACGACGATTGATGTCCGCAAATACGAGAAACGCCTGCGCAATCGCCTGCGCGAACTGAACGAGCGGCTGGAGGCCATCGAGGACGATCTCGACGAGCCGGCCGACCAGGACGCGGAGGAGCGCGCGACCGAGCGCGAGGGCGACGAGGTGCTGGAAAATCTCGGCAATGCAGGGCTCGCCGAAATCAGGATGATCCGGGCGGCACTCGCCCGCATCGAGGACGGCACCTACGGCGTCTGCGTGGCATGCGGCGAGGACATTTCGGAAGAGCGGCTCGACGTCGTGCCGCATGCGCCGCGCTGCCGTCATTGCGCCTGATGTGGCGCCTGACGGGATCTTTCGGCCGCCAACCACAATTTTCCGGGGATGAATCGCGGATCGGCCGCTTCATTCCGCACGCCTTTGCTCTATCCTCGCGGACACATCATGAACCCGCGTCCCACCACCCTGCCCGAATCCGAACTTCACGGTGACGCCGCAACCGACGCGCTGTCGCGCTACTTCGGCTTCTCCCGGCTGCGCCCGGGCCAGTCGGACGCGATCGGCGCACTGCTCGACGGCCGCAATGTGCTGGCCGTTATGCCGACCGGCGCCGGCAAGTCGTTGTGCTACCAGCTTCCCGCACTCGTCCTCAACGGGCTTACGGTCGTCGTCTCGCCGCTGGTTGCGCTGATGCGCGACCAGGTCGCCGCGCTCAGGCTGAACGGCATCGCCGCCGCGACGATCAATTCCGATATCGACAGGGCGTCCAACGTCGAAACGTGGCGCGCCGTCCAGGCCGACCAGGTCCGTTTGCTCTATCTCTCACCGGAACGGCTGATGAGCGAACGGATGCTGCATGCGCTGTCACGTCTCGACGTGCGGCTGATCGCCATCGACGAAGCGCACTGCATTTCCCAGTGGGGGCCGGCCTTCCGGCCGGAGTACGAGGCGCTCGGCGAGCTGCGCCATCGGTTTCCCGGCGTCCCCCTGATCGGCCTCACGGCCACTGCGGATCCCTCGACCCGCGCCGACATCATGGAGCGGATCTTCGACGGAGACGCGCTCGCCATCGTCACCGGCTTTGACCGCCGGAACCTGTCACTCGCCGTCACGCTCAAGGACGGATGGAAGAGACAGACCGCCGCATTCGTGGAGGCCCATCGCGGCGAAAGCGGCATCGTCTATTGCCTGTCACGGCGCAAGACCGAGGAGGTCGCCGCCCTGCTGCGCGACCAGGGCCACGATGCGGCCGCCTTCCACGCCGGACTGGACAGTGCTGAAAAGGAAGCGACCCAGAACCGCTTCATGAGCGAGCCCGGCATCGTCATCGTAGCCACCATCGCCTTCGGCATGGGCATCGACAAGCCGGACATTCGCTACGTTCTGCACACCGACCTGCCGGCGAGCCCCGAGGCCTATTACCAGGAAATCGGCCGCGCCGGGCGCGACGGCGAACCTGCGGAAACCATGATGCTCTACGGCCTCGACGATATCCGCATGCGCCGCGTCTTCATCGAACAGGAAGACAGTTCCGACGAGCGTAAACGGCGCGAGCACAAGCGGCTCGATACACTGATCGCCTATTGCGAGGCGCCGGGCTGCCGCAGGCGCATGCTGCTGCGTTATTTCGGTGAGGAGGCGGAGGACTGCGGCAATTGCGATCTCTGCCTCAACCCCGTCGAAACCCGCGACGGCACCGAGGAAGCCCGCAAGGTGCTGTCAGCGATCCACCGCACTGGCCACCGTTTTGGCGCCGCCCATATCATCAACATCCTGCGCGGCGTGGAGAGCGACAAGGTGAAGTCGGCCGGCCATCGGGTCTTGCCCACTTTCGGCATCGGCGCCGATTATTCGCAGAGCCAGTGGCACGGCGTGGTCCGCCAGATGGTCGCAAGCGGCCTGCTGGCGATCGACATCTCCGGATACGGCGGGTTGCGCGCCACCGAAACTGGCATGGCCCTGATGCAAGGCGAGGGCTCTTTCCGCTATCGCCCGGAGCCCGAACGCAAGACCGGCGGCGCCGGCCGCAGAAGCCGGGCCCACACGGCCCTGCTCGACGCGGATGCATCGGCTCTTCTCGACCGGCTGAAGGCGGAGCGCCTGCGCCTGGCGCGCGAGCGTGATGTTCCCGCCTACGTCATCTTCTCCGACCGCTCGCTGATCGACATGGCCGGGCGGCGGCCGCGTACCGTCGAGGAGTTTTCCCATGTTTTCGGCGTCGGCGCCGCAAAGACCCGGGATTTCGCGGAGCTGTTCCTGAAAGTGATTGCCGGGCAGGCCGCTTAGACCATGGCCGCAGCCTCGCCCGGAGCTTTTGTCCTCGTCCACGGCGCCTGGCACGGCGGCTGGTGCTGGCGCGAGGTTGTCGAGATCCTGAGGACGCGCGGCCAGACGGTCACCGCCCCGACGCAGACGGGACTGGGCGAGCGCTCGCACCTGATGTCCTGCGAGATCGACCTCGCGACCTTCGTCGCCGATATCGAGAACCATATCCGTTTCGAGAACCTGGCCGACGTCGTTCTGGTCGGCCATTCCTTTGCCGGAACCGTGATTGCCGCGGCGGCCGGCCGCCTCCCCGGCCGCGTCCGGCGGCTGGTCTATCTCGATTCGATGTTGCTTGAGGGCGGTGAGACGCCAATGAGCCGCCTGCCGGAGGAAATCGCCGCGGAGCGTATGCGCATTGCCGGTGAGACGAGCGGCGGGCTCAGCCTGCCCCCTCCCCCGGCATCCACTTTCGGCATCGGCGATCCGGAGCAACAGGCCCGGGTCGACAGCCGGCTGACCCCGCATCCGCTCCGCACCTACCTGACGGGCCTGCCTTCCGCGGACTGCCGGCCTGTCGCAATTCCGGCCGACTATATCGTTTGCACCGACCCGCTCTATGGCCCCCTGGAATCCTCACGCGATCTTGCCCGCGCCGCGGGATGGCCGATCCACGATCTGCCGACCGGCCACGATGCCATGGTCACCGCGCCTGCGGCCCTTGCCGACCTTCTGGATGCGATCGCAAGCGGCGTCTAGCGGTCATCGCGAGGTGACGTTTTACGAAAAAAACCGCGCTGTAAAGCGCGGTCCTGAAAACAATTGAAGCGGTCGACGATCAGGCCGCCGGAGCCTGGACCTTGTCGGTCTGGGTAACACGGTGAATGATCTTCACCAGTTTCTCGGGATCGAACGGCTTGGTAATCCAGCCGGTGGCGCCCAGTTCGCGCCCGCGCTGCTTGAACTCGTCGGATCCTTCGGTCGTCATGACCAGGATCGGCAGTCCCATGTATCGCTTTTCCTCGCGGATCTCGCGGATCACCGTAAACCCGCCCATGACGCTCATGTTAAGATCGGTGATGACAAGGTCGGGCTTGATCACGCCCAGCATCCCAAGACCGTCACGGCCGTTTTCCGCCTGATACACCTCGAAGCCGGCTTCAGTCAGCGTCGTGTCCAACATGGCGCGGATCGTCGGCGAATCGTCGATCGTCAAAATCTTCAACGGCATAGTCCAGTCTCCAACACGACACATGCACCAGGCAGTTTGCCCGCAAGTTGAAAGCACATCGCAAACAGTGCCCCCTTCATTCAACTAAACTATACATAAAATTCTAATTAGGGCTTAAAGACACCCGGGGCTCCACCCACCATCCCCTTCACGCGATATTAAACATCCGTGTTTCCGATTGGTTAAGGCGTCCCGAAACGGGAACCTTTCCGGCCGCTGCGATGCCGCGCGGAAGGCGCCTGTACATGAGGATTCCGGGATTCTCATGGGTTCTTGAAGATCTCCGCCTTGCCCGCCTCCACATCGAGCAGGTTGCGGTCGATGAGGCTGATTTCCTGCTGACCGATCTTGATCGTGTCACGGCTGATGCGGCTGAGCAGCACCCGACCGGTTGTCGGATAGTAGCGGATCCGGCGTGCAATCTCGCCGCGAATGTCCTTGGCCACGATCGACAGGCCTTCGCGCTCCAGGTAGGCCTCGACGAAATCGGCATTCCGAGTGCCGATCTTTGCCATGCCGGTCAGCACGTTCGCGCCACCGAAGACCTTGACCTCCAGCCGCTTGCGGTCGCCGCCATGGCCGAGAATATCGTTGATCAGGCGTTCGATCGAATAGACGCCGTAGCGCAGCGAAAAACCCTGCGGCTGCGAACCAGCCGCCTGC
>DATHRP010000811.1:0-14324 GCA_035465195.1 Afifellaceae bacterium
AGTGCTGATCGTGCTTGTGCTGCTGTTCTTCGGCGTCGCCCTGCGGGAAGTGCTTTCCGGGCGTGCATCGATCGGAGCGTCCAACCTGTTCGCGCCCTACGGGATCCTGCCCAGGCGTCTGGCCTTTATCGGCCTCACCCTCGGCTATCTCGTCGTGATCGAATGGCTCGGCTTCACGCTGACGACGTTCCTTTTCATGTTCTTATCCATGTACGTGCTGGGCAATGGCAAGCGTTGGGGCGCCTATCTGCTGACGGCGGTCCTTTCCGCGACCGTCGCGCTGGTGGTCTTCGTCATCCTGTTCCAGAAGCGGTTCCCGGAGGGTCCGGTCGAATATTTCATGCAGTGGCTCATGTAAGATGGAAACGGTTGCCTTCTTCTTCGATCTCTTCCTGGAAAGCCTGTCCTATTGGTGGGTGATCATCCCCTCGATCCTGCTCGGCTTCGTGGTCGGCGCGATTCCCGGGTTCAGCGCCGCTAACACGATCATCATCCTGCTGCCGCTGACCCTTGTCATGGATGTCGAGGTGGGCCTGGTGTTCATGGTTGCGCTCTATTGCGCATCGCGAATGGGTGCCGGCATCCCGGCGATCCTGGTCAACATCCCCGGTACGGCGGGCGCGGCGGCGACGCCGCTCGACGGCTATCCGATGGTCAAGCAGGGCAAGGGCCAGCAGGCGCTGGCCATCTCCTTCACCTCGTCGACACTCGGCGGGTTGCTGACCACGGTCATCGCGCTCGCCTCGATGCCGCTGCTCGCCCGCGTCGGTTTCTACATGCACTCGGTGGAGATGGTGGTGGTCATGCTGTTCGGCATCTCGCTGATCGCAACCATCGCCGCCAAGGATACGCTGAAGGGACTGATCGCCGGCTTCTTCGGCCTGATGATTGGCTCGATCGGCACCGACCATGTCTATGCGACGCCGCGCGGCACAATGGACTTCCTGGAGCTCTACGACGGCGTGCCGCTGATCCCGGCGTTGGTCGGCCTGTTCGCCATTTCCGAGGCATTCCTGGTGATCGAGGGTGAAAGCATCCTGTCCGAGCACGCCAAGGACCGGATGCAGACGCGCAGCTGGCAACAGACCTTCGAGGGCGTCCGGATCACCCTGAGGCGATGGTGGCAGGTCACCTGGACGAGCCTCATCGGCCTGATCATCGGCGTCACGCCGGGCGCCGGCGCGGCGATCGCCGCCTTCGTCGCCTACCAGCAGTCGCGCACCTTTTCCAAGACGCCGGAGCTCTATGGCACCGGTCATCCGGAAGGGCTGATCGCGCCGGAATCGGCCAACAACGGGGTGACGGCCGGGACCCTGATCCCGCTTCTCGTGCTCGGCATTCCCGGCGGCGCCACAGCTGCGATCATGCTGGTCGTCATGCAGTACCAGGGCGTAAATACCGGACCGCGGCTCTTCATGGAGCAGCCCGAGCTCGGCTACGGCATCTTCATGGCGATGTTCACGACATACCTGATCATGGCGTTCACCATCCTGCCGCTGTCGCGCTACATGTCCCGGGTGACGCTCGTTTCCACCACCTATATGTCGCCGATCATCATCGGCTTCACGCTGATCGGCTCGTTCGTGCCGCGCGAATACATGTTCGACATGTACCTCGCCTTCGCATTCGGCATCCTCGGATACATCGCGCGCAAGACCGGATACCACGTCGCCGCCATCCTGATCGGCGTCATTCTCGGGCCGCTGCTGGAACGCTACATGCTGGTGGCGCTGCAGAAGGCCGACGGGAACTTCATGACCCTATTCTCCTCGCCGCTCGGCAATGTCCTGTGGGTGGCGCTGGTTGCGTCACTGGTCCTGCCGGTGGTGATGAAGCACCGGCAGCGACGGCAGGCCCACACGGATACCTTTGCAGAAGGGGAGGGCTAGGCCATGGCCGGCGACACGTCCGGATTGGCCCGCAACGTCCGGCGGGCCGGCCATCTCGACATTCCGGGCGGCGGCCAGGTCGTCGTGCGTGACGGCTACGCCTTTGTCGGCCACATGAAGCCGCCCTACGGCACGACGATCGTCGACGTGTCCGACCCGGCCAATCCCACGATCGCCGCGCAGATCATGCTGGAGGGCGACGCCTCGCACACCCACAAGGTCCGCGTTGTCGGCGACCTGATGGTCACCAACGTGGAGCAGAACAGCCGGCACCTGCTGCGCAAGGGCGAGCGGCTTCCGGACCTTCGCACGGCGCTGGGCGAATCCCTCGGCCGCGCACCGAACGATGCCGAACTGGCCGCCGAACTTGGCGTCGATCCCGGCCAGATCCCGATGCTCGATGCGGCGCGCGAGCGCGGCTATCACGACGGCGGCTTCAAGGTCTGGGACATTTCCGACCGGCGAAACCCGCACGAGATCGCCTACCAGAAGACCTTCGGCTTCGGGGTGCACCGCTTCCATGCCGACGAGAACTACGCGTACATCTCCACGGAGATGGACGGCTATATCGGCAACATCCTCGTCATCTACGACATGGCAAATCCCGAACGGCCGGAAGAAGTGTCGCGCTGGCACATGCCGGGCCAGCACCTGGCGGCCGGCGAGAAACCGACCTGGGCCGGCTATACCCACCGGCTGCACCATGCGATGCGGGTCGGCGACGAGCTCTGGGCATCGGTCTGGCATGCGGGCTTCCGTGTCATCGACGTCTCCGACATCCGCAATCCGAAGACCGTCGGGTCGCACAATTACCATCCGCCGTTTCCCGAGCCGACTCACACGGTGATGCCGCTTGAAAGCCGGATCGACGGGCGGCGGATCGCGGTCGCGATCGACGAGGAGCACGAGCATACGCCGGGCCGGCTGCACGCGTTCCTGTGGGTGTTCGATGTCACCGACCTCGACAATATCCAGGCGATATCGGCATTCGATGTCAGCGAGATGGATTCGCCCTGGGCACGGGCGCCCGGGCGCTTCGGCGCGCACCAGTTCCGGGAGAAACTGGATTCCACCCTGGTCTACGCGACATGGTTCGCCGGCGGTCTGCGCATCGTCGACATCGCCGATCCGTTCCACCCGAAGGAGGTCGGCCATTTCATACCCGAGCCACCGGAAGGCCAGCCGAGCCCGCAGAGCAACGATGTCGATGTCGACGAAAACGGCCTGATCTATCTCATCGACCGGAACCGCGGCCTCGATGTGCTGGAATTCTCCGGCACGTGACGGTCGCTGGCGGCCGCAAACCGAATTGAAAGGATAATGCCAAGTGAGTGACGTGATTGCCCGCGAAGAGGACGTGATCGGCGAGGAACACTGGACCGAAAAGGGCGATGTCCGGCTTTACCTCTGGAACAAGCATGCCGGCCAGCCGAACAGCGAGAAGGGCCGGATCCTGTTCGTGCATGGCTCTTCGATGGCCTCGACGCCGACGTTCGACCTGCATGTCGAGGGCCGGCCGTTCAGTTCTGTGATGAACTGGTTCGCCGTGCGCGGCTACGACACGTGGTGCGTCGACATGGAAGGCTATGGCCGTTCGAGCAAGCACCGCGACATCACCTGCGATATCTCAAATGGCGCCGACGATCTGGCCGCGGCGAGCGCCTATATCCGCCAGCTGCGCGGCGACGATCCGCTGCTTGTCTATGGCATTTCCTCAGGCGCGCTGCGCGCCGCCAAGTTTACCGAAAGCCACCCGGAACGCGTCGGCAGACTGGCACTCGACGCCTTCGTGTGGACCGGCGAGGGCAGCCCGACGCTGGAGGAGCGCAAGAAGAAGCTGCCGCAATTCCTGGATTCGAAACGGCGGCCGATCGATCTCGCCTTCGTCCGGTCGATATTCGCCCGCGACCATCCCGGAACGGCCGAGGACAAGGTGGTCGAGGCCTTTGCCGAGGCGATCACGGCGCTCGACGATTCGATACCGAATGGCACCTATATCGACATGTGCTCGAAACTGCCGGTCGTCGATCCGGAAAAGATCACTGTTCCGACCATCATCATGCGCGGCGAATATGACGGTATCGCCGGCATGGACGACCTTCTGGCGTTCTTTGCCAGGCTGCCGGATCCCGACAGGGAATTCACGGTGATGAAAGGCATCTCCCACGCCAGCTTCCAGCAGAAGAACTACCTGATGGTCTACCAGATCCTGCAGGCCTTCTTCGAGCGGCCCGAGCCGGTCTATGTGGGTGACTGAATAGCGGGCCGGCATGCGTTCCCGGCCGGGACCGGGAGCACATGCCGGCTTGCACCGGTTATTCGTGATGCGAGAAGAAGCCCGCGTGCTGTCCTCCGGTAAGGTGCCGGAGCGACTGCCTGGCGGACCGGAAGCTTTCCGAAACAGCCGCCCCCAGCGCCCTGAAGGCGTCGGCGATCGCACGTGCGCGCAGGCGTTCGCCTTCACGCATATAGTGCCGGATCGTTCCGTGGGATATTTCGCTGCGTCGGTTGGTTTCAGAGCCCAGCCACTCTGCTTCGGATTCGTTGTAGGGCCACATGGAAGACCTCCTTTCAATGTTGAAACGGTCTTCCTCCCTTGGCGATCGGGGTCTTGATGCCCCTTATTGTTTCCTGATTTCGGATCGGCCGTCCGGCCGGCTCAGGCTGGTGCGTAGGGGTCGCGCGTGCGGGCGATCGCCGGGATGTCGGCGCGGCTGATGCCGATCTCCGTCAGCTCATCGTCACGGTAGGCGGACAGTTCCCGGAAAACCCTGCGCTGTCTGGACAGTTCCAGAACATGATCGCGGAGTGGCTTCACCGCCGCCATCGCCAGTCTTCCGACCAGCGAGCGTCCCGCACCCGGTTCCGTCGGATCGAGGCCTCTGGCCAACGCCGGGATATCCGCACGCTTGATGCCGATATCGGCCAGCATACGATCGCTCTGTGCGTTCAGGGCCTGTGCGGTCCGCCGGATTTCGAGCCATTCGTTCAATTGCTTCAGCATTTGAACCTCCTTTGCAAAATTGCGTCGCCCCGCTTTAGGCGGGTCGTCGCAAACTGCAGATAGGCGGGTTCGCGGCACCGCAGTACCGATTTTGTTGCAATGCAACAATTCACTGCGTGCATGCCATATGAGTAGGCAGAGAAAAACCCGGTAGCCTGCGCGGTTTGGCTGGGTAACCTAAGGTAAATGGCTGAAAATTAATCATAAAAAAGTGTAGCAAAAAAATGCTGCAGAGGCGTGTTCTGCAGCAATCCGGCTTAGGAAACCTGCCGAAACCAACCGAATCAGGTGATCACATCGGGTCGGTTGCGCCCTGTCAGCCGAGAGATTCCGGCGATCTCGTCGGCAATGTGAATGATCGGCGCCAGAGCCGTCTGGGGATCATTACCGTGCTCCGCCGGATCGGGCTCGTACCGCTCCAGATAGAGGCGGATGGTGGCACCTTCGGTGCCGGTTCCGGACAGTCGGACGACGATGCGCGGGCCGCCATCGAACAGGATACGGATGCCCTGCCGTGCGCTTACCGATCCGTCCACCGGGTCTGTATAGGTGAAGTCGTCGGCGGCGGCGACGGTATAGTCGCCGTAACGGCGGCCGGCGAGACCGGGCAGACGGTCACGCAGATCGTCCATCAGGTCGTTGGCATGGGCATTGTCGATCGCCTCGTAATCGTGGCGGGAATAGTAGTTCCGTCCGTAGGTTCGCCAGTGATCGGCCTGGATCTCGCCCATCGACTGGCCGCGGGCGGCGAGGATGTTGAGCCAGAGAAGCACGGCCCAGAGTCCGTCCTTCTCGCGCACGTGATCGGAACCCGTGCCGGCACTCTCCTCGCCACAGATCGTGATACGGCCGGCATCGAGAAGGTTGCCGAAGAACTTCCAACCGGTCGGTGTCTCGAAAAGTGGCACGCCGAGTGTCTCCGCGACCCGGTCGGCCGCACTGCTCGTCGGCATGGACCGGGCGATGCCGGCAATGCCGCCTGAATAGGCCGGCGCCAGATGCGCGTTGGCAGCAAGCATCGCCAGGCTGTCGGACGGTGTGATGTAGGTATGCGGCCCAAGCACGATGTTGCGGTCGCCGTCGCCGTCGGAGGCGGCACCGAAATCCGGCGATTGGGAAGACCACATCAGGTCGAACAGCGCCCTGGCGTGGACCGGATTGGGATCGGGATGGTGGCCGCCGAAATCCGGCTGCGGGACATTGTTGACGACCGATCCGGCGGCGGCTCTGAGCGTGTTCTCCAGGATCGCGGTGGCATAGGGGCCGGTCACCGCGTGCATGGCGTCGAAGCGCAGCCGGAAACCGCCACCGATCATTTCCGCGATGCGGCCGAAGTCGAACAGGCTTTCCATCAGTTGCTGATAGTCCGCGACGGGGTCGACGATCTCCACCTGCATGCCGTCAAGTTCGCTCACGCCGATCCGGCTCAGGTCGGGTGCCGAGGTGCGCGCGATCGCGAATTCGCTGATCGTTTTCGTTTCGGCGAAGATCGCGTCGGTCACCGCTTCGCTGGCCGGTCCGCCATTGGCGCCGTTGAACTTGACGCCGAAATCGCCGTCCGGGCCGCCGGGATTGTGGCTGGCCGACAGGATGATGCCGCCGTTGGTGCCGCGCTTGCGGATCAGGTTGGAGGCGGCGGGGGTCGACAGGATGCCGTTCGCGCCGACGATGACACGAGCCACGCCGTTGGCCGCGGCCATGCGCAGGATGGTTCCGATCGCCCGTTCGTTGAAGAAGCGGCCGTCGCCGCCGACAACCAGGCTCGCATCGTCCGGCAGGGCGGCGGCGTTGAAAATCGACTGGACGAAGTTCTCCAGATAGTGCTCGCCGGAAAACACCGCCACCTTCTTGCGCAGGCCGGATGTGCCCGGCTTCTGACCGTCGATCGGTTTGGTGGCAATGATGTCCGCGGCCAACTGGGTTGCCCCGTTTCAGAGTTCTGGTTGATTTCAGCTTCGCGGTTTTGCCGGTTGATGGCAAGCGCTCTCAGGCATCCGCCCCGGGTCGCCGCATGGCACGCAGGCAGACGAGGCTGCGCCCCTCAAGAGACAGGGAGGCGCCGGCAAAGTCTTCCGGACCGTAATCGCCGTTGGCTTCGAGCGCCCGGAAATCGGGGTCAGCCGTGTCCAGCATCCGACGCCAGGCGAGCCCGTCGGGCGCCGCCGGCAGGCGGAAATCGATCTCGTCGGTGTGGGCATTCATGAGGATCAACGTTGCAGCCGGCGCCGGCGCACCGCCGTCCCCCTCAACTATGGCCTGCAGCCTGAGGGCAATCGCGCGCGCATGGGCATCGCGCCATTCCTGCTCAGTCTTCTCCGTGCCCCGCGGCGTGAACCAGGCCACGTTGCGTTCGCCGTTCTCGAAAGCGGGCTCGCCGTGGAAAAACGTGCCATAGGGGATCAACGGGTCGGATTTCCTTACAGAGATGGCATAGGCCACGTAGCGGCAGAATGTCTCCGCCTCTTCGCCGGCCCCCGACCAGTCGATCCAGCTCGTTTCGTTGTCTTGGGCATAGGCGTTGTTGTTGCCTGCCTGGCTGTTGGCGATCTCGTCGCCGGCAAGCAGCATCGGCGTGCCCTGGGCGAGCAGGAGCGTTGCGATGATGTTGCGCATCTGACGGAACCGAAGTGCCTCGATATCCGGATCTTCGCTCGGGCCTTCGACACCGTAGTTGGCACTGTGGTTTTCCGGATGGCCATCGCGGCCGTCCTCGCCGTTCGCCTCGTTGTGGCGCTCGGCGTAGGAAACCGTGTCCTTCAGGGTGAAGCCGTCGTGGGCAGTGACATAGTTGATGCTTGCCCAGGGCCGGCGGCCGTGATGATCGAAGGTCTCGGCGGAACCGAGCAGCCGGGCGGCAATTTCCGGCAGAACGGCCTCGTCGCCGCGCCAGTAGCACCGCACGGTGTCGCGAAACCGGTCGTTCCACTCGGCCATGCCGGGCGGAAAGTGTCCGAGCTGGTAACCGCCCGGACCGACATCCCAGGGTTCGGCGATCAGCTTGACACGGGCGAGCACCGGATCCTGGCGCAGGGCGTCGATGAAACCGCCGTTCGGATCGAAGCCGTAATATTCGCGGCCAAGGGCCGTCGCAAGGTCGAAGCGGAAGCCGTCGACATGCATCTCCTCGACCCAGTAGCGCAGCGAATCGAGCACCAGCTGCATGACCCGCGGATGGCTGCAATCGAGCGTGTTGCCGACACCGGTATCGTTGATGTAGCGGCCCGAATCGCCCGGCACGAGATGATAGTAGGTGGCGTTATCGACGCCTCGGAAGGCGAGCATCGGCCCCAGGTGATCGGATTCGGCGGTGTGGTTGTAGACGACGTCGAGCAGGACCTCGATTCCGGCGGAGTGGAACCGCTGAACCATGGCACGGAATTCCGACAGCACATCCTCCGGCCGGTCGGAGAGGGCGTAGCGCTGATCAGGCGCGAAAAAGCCGATCGAATTGTAGCCCCAATAGTTGACGAGGCCCTTGGGCTTCAGGTGCGCCTCGCTCATGAAGGCGTGGACCGGCAGCAGTTCGACGGCGGTCACGCCGAGGCGGTTCAGATGATCGAGCATGCGGGGTCCGGCCATGCCGGCGAACTTGCCCCGCAACTCTTGCGGCAGTGTTTCGTCGAGCCGGGTCAGGCCCTTGACGTGCCCTTCATAGATGATGGTCTCACCCCAGTGTGTCGCCGGCGGCCGGTCGTCGCCCCAGTCGAATCCGGGAGCGGTGACGATCGATTTCGGTACGGCGGCCGCGCTGTTGCGCTTGTCGGGCTTCGGGCCGCCCTTGCCGTCGGAAAACGCCACCTGGACGGGGTCGAATTCCACGATCCGGCTCAAGGCCCGCGCGTAGGGATCGATCAGCAGCTTGGCCGGATTGAACCAGTGACCGTGCTCAGGGCGGAATGGGCCGTGCACCCGGTAGCCATAGCGCGTGCCGGGGCCGACGCCGGGCAGATAACCGTGCCAGATCTCGTCGGTCATTTCCGGCAGGGCGATCCGCGTCTCGCTGCCGTCGTCGGCGAACAGGCAGAGCTCGACCCCTTCCGCATGGGCGGAGAACAGCGCGAAGTTGGTGCCGTCGCCGTCGAACGTCGCGCCGCGCGGCCAGGGGCGGCCGGCTTCGGGTTTGGGATATCGGGACACGGTCCCTGCCTATGATTACGAACGGCGAATGATCTAGGAGCCCAGGAGCGATTCGTAAAGCGCCTTGTAGCGATGCGCGGACGCCTGCCAGCCGACATCCTGGGCCATGGCGTGCTTCTGCATGGTCTTCCAGATGTCGCTCCGGCGATAGAGCCCGACCGCGCGTTCCAGCGCGAACCGCAGGGCGTCCGCCGTGGTCGGCGCGAACTGGAAACCGGTGGCGACACCTGCCTGGACGGCCGCCTCGTTGGCGTCGATGATGGTATCGGCCAGGCCGCCGGTGCGCGAAACGAGCGGCAATGTGCCGTAGCGCAGGCCGATCAGCTGGGTCAGGCCGCACGGTTCGAAGCGCGACGGGATCAGGATCATGTCGGCGCCGGCCTGGATGCGGTGCGAGAGCGCCTCGTCGTAACCGATAACCGTGCCGACCTGGCCGGAATAGTTGGTTGCGGCGTCGGCGGCCAGTTTCTCCAATGCCGGATCGCCGCTGCCGAGCAGCGCCAGCTGGCCGCCCATTGCCACGAAGTCCGGCAGGACCTCGAAGATCAGGTCGATGCCCTTCTGGTCAGTCAGCCGGCTGATGACACAGGCTAGCAACGCGTCAGGATTCACGTCCAGACCGAAGCGCTGTTGCAGCGCCTCCTTGTTTTTCGCCTTCTTCTTCGGGGCGCGTGCGGAATAGGGGGCCTCGATCGCCTCGTCCTCGGCGGGGTTCCAGACATCAAGGTCGATTCCGTTCAGAATGCCGGCGACATGCGGGCGCGCATTGAGAACGCCGTCGAGGCCCATGCCGAGCTCCGGCGTGCGGATCTCGTTGGCATATGTCGGGCTGACGGTGGTGACGGCGTCGCTATAGACCAGTCCGGCCTTGAGGAATCCAATGCTGCCGAAATATTCGACGCCGTCCGGTGTGAATGCCGTCATCGGAAGCCCGAGTGCCGTCATGTCTGCCGCAGGAAACAATCCCTGGAAGGCGAGGTTGTGAATGGTGATGACGGTCTTCGGCCGTTCCTGTCCGGAGAGCGCAAGATAGGCGGGCGCAAGGCCGGCCTGCCAGTCGTGGGCATGGACGATATCCGGCGTCCAGTCGCGCAGCAGGCCAAGGCCGATATCGCAGGCGGCCTTCGACAGGGCCGCGAAACGCAGGTGATTGTCCGGCCATTCCTTGCCGTCAGCGCCGAGATAGGGGTTGCCCGGCCGGTCGAACAGGTGCGGGGCTTCCAGCAGGAACGACTTCAATCCCCTGGCCTCGCTGGCGATGATCATTGCCGGGCCGCCGAACAGGTCGTCATAGGCGTGGACGGCCTTGCACTGGCCGACATTCTCCGCAACCGCAGGATAGAGCGGCAGCAGCACGCGCATGTCGCAATCGAGCGGAGCCAGCGCGCCGGGCAGGGCGCCGACGACATCGGCAAGGCCGCCGGTCTTGATCAGCGGATAGCATTCCGGAGAGACGGCGAGGATCTTCACTTCAGGTCTCCGGCGCCGGCCAGGCACTCAGGCGTCAAGCTTCTGGATCATCGGTTTGGTGATCAGGCAGACGCCCTTCTCGGTCCGGCGGAATCGTTTGGCATCGAGTTCCGGATCTTCGCCGACAACCAGATTTTCCGGGATCTCGACGCCGCGGTCGATGACGACATTCTTCAGCTTGGCGCCCCGATTGACGGTGACCTGCGGCAGCGCCACAACGCCGTCCAGTTCGCTGAAGGAATGGGTGCGCACGCCTGTGAACAGCAGCGATTCGTGGATCTTGCTGCCTGAGATGATGCAACCGCCGGAAACCAGCGAACTCGTCGCCATGCCACGGCGGCTCTCCTCGTCGTGGATGAATTTTGCCGGCGGCGTGATCTCGGCATAGGTCCAGATCGGCCAGTCATTGTCATAGAGATCGAGCGCGGGGACGAAATCCGTGAGGTCCTTGTTGGCCTGCCAGTAGGCGTCGACCGTGCCGACATCGCGCCAATAGGCCTCGGCATTTTCGTCGGTGCGCACGCACGATTTCGGGAACCGGTGTGCCACCGCCTTGCCGTTCTTGACGATGTAGGGGATCAGGTCCTTGCCGAAATCGTGGCTCGAATCCTTTTCGTCGGCGTCACGGCGCAGCAGGTCGGCCAGGAATGCGGTATTGAAGACGTAAATGCCCATCGAGGCCAGCGCCATCTCGGGATTGTCCGGTATGCCCGGCGGGTCGGCGGGTTTCTCCAGGAAATCGACGATTGTGTCATCGTCATCGACATGCATGACGCCGAAGCCGGTCGCCTCCATGCGCGGCACTTCAAGGCAGCCGACGGTGACGTCGGCGCCGGAATCGACATGCTGCGCGATCATCGGCTCGTAGTCCATCTTGTAGATGTGGTCGCCGGCGAGGATCAGGATGTACTCGGGACCGTAGCTCTCGATGATGTCGAGGTTCTGCGTTACTGCATCGGCGGTGCCGAGATACCACTGCGTCTCCGAGACGCGCTGGGAGGCGGGCAGGATGTCGAAGCTCTCGTTGCGCTCGGCACGGAAGAAGTTCCATCCGCGCTGGCAGTGACGGATCAGGCTGTGCGCCTTGTACTGGGTCGCCAGGCCGATGCGGCGGATACCTGAATTGATGGCGTTCGACAGCGCGAAATCGATGATTCGCGACTTGCCGCCGAAGAACACGGCCGGCTTCGCGCGCTTGTCGGTCAGTTCCATCAGCCGGCTTCCGCGTCCTCCGGCGAGCACGAACGCCATGGTCGTGCGCGACAGCCTGTGAGACAGGCCCGTGCCGTCATCACTCATCGCCGGCATCTCCCGTTGTCCGTTTTTTCCAGCGTAACACCGTCCGGGTTCACGGCAAGTCCCAATCAGACCCTAGAGCCCGACCCACTCGCCATCCCGGCTCGCGGAACGGGCTGCCGCATGGACGGCCTGGACCATTTCCACGCCGTCGTCGGCCGACGGAACGAGGGAACTGCCCGCAAGCGCCGTGTCGCCTGTACCGATGGCCGAATGGATATCGCGGTAGAGATTGGCAAAAGCCGCGAGCAGGCCTTCCGGATGCCCGATGGCAATGCGCGAGCCCGCGGCGGCTTCCGGTGACAGCGCGGCATCGCCGCGCTCGATGATTTCCGTGCGGCCATTCAGAGGCGTCCAGGTGAGTTGGTTCGGCTGTTCCTGCCGCCAGGCCAGGCCGCCCTTTTCGCCGAATATGCGGATATTGAGTCCGTGCACATGGCCGACGGCGATGGCGCTGGTCCAGAGCCGCGCCCGGGCGCCGCCGGAATAGACGAGCGAGAGATGAGCATCATCCTCCAGCGCGCGCTCCGCAACATGGGAATGGAATTCGGCCCGCAGGCGATCGATCCGTTGGCCGGTGATGAAACCGATCATATGCAGGGCATGGATGCCGGCATCGGCGAGCACCGAACTGACGCCGGCCTGCAGCGGATCGTAGCGCCAGCGCATGCGCGGATTGTCGCTTTCGCCGGCATCGGCGTGGAAACCATGGGCAAATTCGGCGACGACGAGGCGAACGGCGCCGAGATCTCCGGCCTCGACCATCGCCCTTGCCTGGCGGACCATGGGATAGCCGCTGTAGCCGAAATTGACGGCAAGCAGGCCCTTGTTCTCAGCGGCGACATGCCGAAGCGCCTGCGCCTCCTCGACGGTCATGGTCATCGGCTTTTCGCACAGGACATGGATGCCGGCCTCGAGGAACACCTTCGAAATCTCGTAATGCGTGGCGTTGGGCGTGGCCACGGTGACAAGGCCTATTCCGTCCGCCCGGCCCGTTTCGCCGGCCAGCATATCCTGCCAGGATCCATAGGCCCGGTCTTCCGCGATACCTAGCCCGGTGGCGAAGGTGCGCCCCCGATCGGGGTCGATGTCCAATGCGCCCGCGCTCAGGCGGAAAAGACCGTCGAGACGCGCCGCGATGCGGTGCGCGCCGCCGATCTGGCTTTCCTCGCCGCCGCCGACCAGGCCCCATGCGATCTCGTTCGGCACGCCTTCCTCCCTTGCCGCGTCGCCCGGGACACTGCCTGACAACACGATCCGGCTATGCCATAGATTCCGGCGAGCCCGAAAGAGGGTCCGTTCAACAACTGCCGGCAACGCCGGCGCAGGTCGGGATCAGATGACGAAAACAGTTCTCCTTGTTGGTTGCGGTAATATGGGGTTCGCCATGCTGCAGGGCTGGCGCTCGCGAAAAGATATCCGCTGCCATGTGGTGGAGCCGGCCGACGCGCTGCGCGAACGGGCTGAAAATGCGGGTGCGACGATCTGGGCGTCGGCGGATGACCTGCCGGCCGATCTTGAACCTGCCCTGGTGTTTCTCGCGGTCAAGCCGCAGGTGATGGGCAACGTTGCCCCGGCCTATGCGCGGTTCGCCGGCGGCACGACGACGTTCGTCTCGATCGCAGCGGGCGTGACGATCGCGACACTTTCGAACCTGCTGCCCGGTGCAACGCCGTTCATCCGCTGCATGCCGAACACGCCGGCGGCCATCGGGCAGGGCATGCTGGTCTCCACGGCCAACGGACTGGTCAGTGCGGAAGCGAAAAGCCTGGCTACGGATCTCCTCGCGGCGTCCGGCAGGACGGCCTGGATCGAGGACGAGGGCCTGATGGATGCGGTCACGGCGATTTCCGGTTCCGGGCCGGCCTACGTCTTCCATTTCATCGAGTGCCTGACAAAGGCGGCCGTCCATCTCGGTCTGCCGGAGGAGCTGGCCGGCGAGATGGCCATGCAGACAGTCGCCGGAGCGGGCCAACTCGCCGCGCAAAGCGATACGCCGCCCGCGACATTGCGCGAGCAGGTGACGAGCCCGGGCGGCACGACGGCGGCGGCCCTAGCCGTCCTGATGGGCGGGAGCGCCCTGGAGAAATTGGTCACGGAGGCTGCTGTCGCCGCGCGCGACCGCGGGGCGGAACTCGGCCGCACGTAACCTGCCATGCGCTAACGCTTCGTCGCGTGCAACGGGCGCGATTCGATCGTTGAAATGGCGAGCGCCGAAAGAGCCAGGGTCAGCGCGGCAAAGCCGAGCAGCCGGGCAAAGCGGGCGACCGTGATCGGCGCGGTTTCCACGGCTGTACCGGCGACTTCCGGCGCAATCACGCCGGGATGGTCGTGGAACAGGACAACACCGAAAAGCGCGACGAGTATCACGGCACCGAGCTGACGCGAGAAATTCATCAGCGATGTGACGGAACCCATATGCACCCTTTCCACCGCGTTCTGTACGACGATCATGGAGACCGGGAGCAGCGAGCCGATGCCGGCACTGACAAAAGGCAGAAGCGCGGCAAGCGTACTCGGCGAGAGTT
>DATHRP010000812.1:0-4964 GCA_035465195.1 Afifellaceae bacterium
ATCCTTGAGGCTGGTCGCCAGCAGGGCGGCCAGGACGGTGGCTTCACCGACCAGTCGCTGGACCGGATTGGGAAAATCGTGGCGACTCAGGATCGCGTCGAGGGCGCCGCCCAGGGTGACGACACGCCCGCGCACATCGAGGCCGTCGACCGCGAACGGGAGCGCGCGGTCGTCGTTTGCCGTGGCGGCATTATCGGAATGGCCCGTCACATCCATGGTCATCAAGCCGTATCTTTGGCCATGCACCAGGCCAGGATCGCCTTCTGGGCATGCAGGCGGTTTTCCGCCTCGTCGAACACCAGCGACTGCGGACCGTCCATGACGGCGTCCGTCACCTCTTCGCCGCGGTGGGCCGGCAGGCAATGCATGAACCTGGCCTGTGGACCGGCCGCCTCCATCAGCCGCTCATTGACCTGGTACGGCATGAAAACGTTCTGGCCGCGCTGGCTCTCGTCCTCGCCCATCGACACCCATGTATCGGTGACGACGCAGTCGACGCCGGTCACGGCTTCGACCGGATCGCTGGTCAGCGTGATGTCCGCGCCATTGTCGCGCGCCCAGGCCAGCGTCGCCTCGTCCGGCAGCCGGTCCGGCGGCGTGGCGACGCGCAGGCGGAAGCGGAAGCGCGCCGCAGCCTGCATGAAGGAATTCAGCACGTTGTTGCGCGGGCCGGACCAGGCGACCGTCGCCTTCTCCGCCGGGCCGCAATGCTCTTCCAGTGTCAACACGTCGGCCATGATCTGGCACGGGTGACTGTCGTCGGTCAGGCCGTTGATCACCGGAACGGTGGCATGTTCGGCGAGCTCCAGAAGGCGGTCGTGGCCGGTCGTGCGGATCATGATCGCATCGACGTAGCGCGACAGAACACGGGCGGTATCGGCGATCGTCTCGCCGCGGCCGAGCTGGCTGTCGTTGCCCGACAGGACGATGGTCTGACCGCCGAGCTGGCGCATTCCGACGTCGAACGAAACCCGCGTGCGCGTCGACGGCTTGTCGAAAACCATGGCCAGATACCGGCCGGCAAGCGGCTGCTCGCCGCCGCGGCCTGCCGCCTTCATGCGGCGGCCGTCGGCGATGATTGCGCCCAGCGTCTCGGCGGGCAATTCGGAAATATCCAGAAAGTGCCGGATGGCAGCCATGGTCGTCCTGCTTTCGATCGTGCGAGTGGCAGTCAGGCGGCCGCGGATTCGGCCGACACGCGCGCCAGCGCCCGCTCGAGGCGCTCGACGGCATCGCTGATTTCCTCCTCGGAAATGATCAGCGGCGGCAGGAAACGAACGACATTGTCGCCGGCCGGAACGGTGAGCAGACCTTCCTCGCGCGCCGCCGCCACGATCTCAATATTGGGTTTGATGCAGCGGATTCCAAGCATCAGGCCCTCGCCGCGGATCCCGTCGACAATGTCGGGGTGAGCGTCGCTCACCGCCGCGAGCTTCTGTTTCAGAAGAAGCCCGCGTTCGGCGACCTTTGCAAGAAAGCCCTCGCCGGTCACGACGTCGAGCACCGCGTTGCCGACGGCCATGGCGAGCGGATTGCCGCCGAACGTCGTGCCGTGGGTTCCCGGCATCATGCTCGCGGCGACCTCTTCGGTCGCCAGGCAGGCGCCGAGCGGGAAACCGCCGCCGATCGCCTTGGCGATCGCCATGATATCCGGTGTGATGCCGGCCCATTCGTGGGCAAACAGCTTGCCGGTGCGGCCCATGCCGCACTGGATCTCGTCGAGCACCAGCAGCAGGCCGTGCTCGTCGCACAGGTCGCGCAGGCCGCGCAGGAAGCCTGTCGGCGCCACCCGGATGCCGCCCTCGCCCTGGATCGGCTCCACGAGGATCGCCGCCGTTTCAGGCCCGATCGCGGCCCTGGCCGCATCGAGGTCGCCGAACGGCACCTGGTCGAACCCTTCGACCCTCGGACCGAAACCCTCCAGGTATTTTTCCTGCCCCCCCGCGGAGATGGTTGCCAGCGTGCGGCCGTGGAACGCGCCTTCGAAAGTCACGATGCGAAAACGCTCGGGCGCGCCGTGGTCATACTGGTACCGGCGCGCCGTCTTGATCGCGCATTCCATGGCCTCGGCGCCGGAATTGGTGAAGAACACACGGTCGGCGAAGGTGGCCTCGACCAGCCGCCGGCCGAGTTCCTCCTGTCCGGGGATTTCGAAGATGTTGGAAACGTGCCACAGCTTGTCCGCCTGGCCCTTGAGAGCTTCGACGAGGTGCGGATGGGCATGGCCCAGCGCATTGACCGCGATACCGCCCATGCAGTCGATATAACGTCGCCCGTCCGTTCCCTCCAACCAGACTCCCTCGCCTCGCACGAAGCCAAGCGGAGCCCTTGCATAGGTGGGAAACAGTGACTATTCTGTCATTGCTGCTCCAGGCATTGTCTCAACCATCATTCAGGAAAATCAAAAAGCCGCTCCCCGGCTCGATGCGAGGGTGGCGGCTTCCTCCTAATACCACGGTCATGGGCGCGGTTGCAATCAATCGAACGCGTGCGGCCGGCCGGCAGATGATTGCAATCGCGGCGCGCCACCCCATATCCAAAAGGTGCCATGGAGCGGCCCGCCTGGACGGGCAAGAGCTGTGATGACGAACGAGAACGGCGCCGGCGCCCTGTCAGGATATCCCGAAAACGCCCCGGACCCCGGGTTTCAGACCCCAAGTGTGACATTCTTGACTCACATTCGGGAAAAATGAGCGCAAAGCCTTGGGATAAAGGCTTCGGACTCTTGTCGGCGAGTCAGGGCATAAGGTAGTTTATTTTCAGTTAAGCACGACATGTCGTGTGGCGGACCGGAATCCTGTCAAGTTGTAGCGTCGACGTTCCCGCAGTGCGGGCAACGGATGAGGACGGATTCTATCTGCGGCTGCGACAGAACAGGTATCAAGGAGAAAAAATGTCCTGGACTGACGATCGAGTCGAACTCCTGAAAAAGCTTTGGCAGGACGGTCTGAGCGCCAGTCAGATTGCCGGCGAGCTTGGTGGCGTCACCCGCAACGCCGTCATCGGCAAGGTTCACAGGCTCGGACTGTCCGGTCGCGGACAGCCGACATCGTCGATCAAACGGACGCGCAGGCCGCGCGCGACAAGCGCGCCGCGCAGGCCGCGCCGGATCACCAGCATCGGCAGCGCGGCGCTGAAGCTGGACGTCGATGTCGCGCCCGAGCATTACATCCGCCCGCAGGAGGTCGTCGTCATCCCGATCGCCAAGCGGCTGTCGATCGAAATGCTGACGGACAAGACCTGCAAATGGCCGATCGGCGACCCGACGCAGGAGGACTTCCACTTCTGCGGACACGATTCCGACGAAGGCACGCCTTACTGCAAATACCATTCCACCGTCGCTTACCAGGCACCCGACAACCGTCGGCGGCTCAGGCGCGCGGCCGGATAGATCTCCTCCCGAAGAAAAGGCGTACCAAATTAGGCGGGGCCCCGGCCCCGCTCTTTTTTCGTGCGACCGGCGCGCCGGTCAGTCGGCCCGGGCGAACTGCTCGTCGAAGGCGTAGCCGGCGCCGCGCACCGTGCGGATCGGATCCTTGAGCCGGCCGCGGTTGATCGAGCGGCGCAACCTGCCGATATGAACATCTACCGTGCGCTCGTCGACATAGACATCGTGGCCCCAGACGCTGTTGAGCAGCTGTTCGCGGGTGAAGACGCGGCCCGGGCTCTGCATGAGGAATTCGAGCAGACGGAATTCGGTCGGCCCGAGATGGATCTCCTGGTTGTTGCGGTGAACCCGGAACGTCTCGCGGTCGAGCTTCAGGTCCGCCGCCTCCAACACGCCGCTCACGACCTCCGGCCGGACCCGCCGCAGGATCGCCTTGACCCGCGCCATCAGCTCCGGCAGCGAAAACGGCTTGACGACGTAGTCGTCGGCGCCGACGGCAAGGCCGCGGATGCGCTCGTCTTCCTCGCCGCGCGCCGTCAGCATGATGATCGGCAGCTTGGCGGTTTCCTCCTTGGCGCGCAGCCTGCGGCAGAGCTCGATACCGGACAGGCCGGGCAGCATCCAATCGAGCAGAAGCAGGTCGGGCAGATATTCGCGCAGCCGCAATTCCGCCTCGTCACCCCTGGCGACCGTATCCACCGTGTAGCCTTCCGCCTCGAGATTGTAGCGCAACAGAAGGCTGAGCGGTTCTTCGTCCTCGACGACCAGGATGTGCGGTTTGACCATCGTCGTTCAGTTCAGTTTTCTGCTTCGGGCTTGCTGCGGAAATCCTCGAGCGGATTGCCGGTCACGAGGTAATGCACGGTCTCCGCGATATTGGTCGCATGGTCGCCGATGCGCTCGATGTTCTTGGCGCAGAACAAGAGATGTGTGCACATGCCGATATTGCGCGGATCCTCCATCATGTAGGTCAGCAATTCACGGAAAATGGACGTGTAGACGGCATCGATCTCGTCGTCGCCTTCCCAGACGTTGCGCGCCATCTCGACATCGCGGGACGCATAACTGTTCAGTACGCTGTTGAGCTGGCGCAGGCCAAGCTGGGCAAGGTGTTCCACCCCGACCAGAAGCTTCTGCGCGAACTTGTCGCTCTTGGTGGCGAGTGTCCGGCGGGCAATGTTCTTGGCCAGGTCGGCAATGCGCTCCAGGTCGTTTGAAATGCGAATCGCGGCGATGATTTCGCGCAGGTCCTGGGCCATCGGCTGGCGGCGGGCAATGATCAGGACCGCCCGCTCCTCGATGTTGTGCTCCATCGCATTGACGTCGCGGTCGGCCGTGATCACGGATTGGGCGAGTTCGGTATCGGAGCGCAGCAGCGCGCGGACGGACTGTTCCACCAGGTCTTCCGCCATGCCGCCCATTTCGGCAATCGAGCCGGCGAGGCCCTGAAGCTCGTCATCGTAGGATTTGACAATGTGCTCGGTCATGATCTTCAGCGTCTTTCTTCTGCTCAGCCAAAGCGGCCGGTGATGTAATCCTGGGTGCGCTTGTCGTCGGGATTGGTGAACATGTGGTC